>JANXLP010000090.1 GCA_025355125.1 Opitutaceae bacterium
CTACCTTAATTCGCCCGCGTCCGCGCCGAACCGGCGGGGTTCGGCGACCCCGCCCTACACCATCTGCCCCACGCGCAACTCTGCGGCCGCAGCGCGCCACTCAGTCTTGGTCAACTCCAGCGCCCCGTCGCCCGTCGCGACGACCAACGGCTCGAGCGAAAGAATTTCTCCCGGCGCACCCGCGCGTCCACGCACCGCGGCTGAATCCGTCTCCGCCCACCACACCATCAACCGCGCCGCGTCCACATCGAAAAACGCCCCCGGATACGGATCGGTCACCGCGCGGATAAGGTTAAAAATCTGCCGCGAGGTCTGCGTCCAAATGATCCGTCCGTCCTCCGGTTTGCGTCCGCCAAAATAGTTGGCCTGCGCCTCGTCCTGCGGTGTCTCCTTCGCCGCGCCCGCGAGCAACGCATCGATCTGCCGCGCGATCACCGTGCGTGCGCATGGTAACACCTTGCGGAACGCCTGCTCCGCCGTATCGCGCGGGCCGATCTCCACGCCCTCTTGGTCCACCACCGCGCCGGCATCGGCCGACTTCACCATGCGATGCAGCGTCATGCCGATGCGCGACTCACCATGCAGCACCGCCCAATTGATCGGTGCACGCCCGCGGTATTTCGGGAGCAGCGATCCGTGCAGGTTCCAGGCCCCCAGCGGCGGCAGCGCGAGAATTTTGGTCCCGATCATGTGCCGGTAGTAAACCGACAAAATCAAATCCGGCTTGAGCGCCGCGATCTTATCCCGCCACTCCGGCGTGTTCACCGACTCCGGCGTGAAGACAGGAATCCCCTTTTCCTGCGCCGCGACCGCCGGCGTCTTGAACCAGATCTTCTCGTTCGGATTATCCTCATGCGTGATGAGCGCCACCACGTTGTCACCCCGCTCGATCAGCAGGGAGAGACACGAATAACCGACTTCGCTATAGCCGAAGAAGAGAATGCGGGGCCGGTCGCTCATTTCGTCTCGAGCATTTCCTTCACGTGATAACGCTGACGCGCTCGCACGACTTGGTAAGTGCGACCCACGTATTCACCGATCAGGCCGATGCCGAATAACGCCACGCTCATCAGGAAAAATAGCACGCCGAAGAGCGTGAAGAGACCCTCGGCGGCCGTGTAGTCGAAGAAGACCCGCCGGATCGCCAGCACGAAAACGAAAAGCCCACTGCCCGCGCAGCAGGCCATCGCGAACATCGTGAAATATTGCAGCGGCGCGATGGAGAAGCCCGTGATCAGATCGAAGTTGAGCCGGATCAGGCTGTAGAACGAATAGTTGGAAACACCCGCGTGCCGCTCCTCGTGCTTCACGCCGACTTCCGCCGGATTGCCGGCGAAACTGTAGGCGAGCGCGGGGATGAAAGTGTTGATCGCGCCGCTGCGCACGATCGCGTCGATCACGGCGCGCGAGTAGGCGCGGAGCATGCAACCCTGATCGGTCATCTCGATGCTCGTCGTTTTCTCGCGCACGAAATTGATGATCTTCGAGGCCTTGGTGCGGAAAAACGAATCCTGCCGATTCAACCGGTAACCGCCCACGTAGTCGTGACCGGCATCCATTTTCTCCAAAAGTTTCGGGATTTCCTCCGGTGGGTTTTGCAGATCCGCGTCGAGCGTCACGATGATGTCGCCGCGCACGCGTTCGAAAGCAGCCATGATCGCCATGTGCTGGCCGTAGTTGGCGTTGAAATCGATCACGCGCGTCACGTCGGGCCTCGCGGCGTATTGCGCACGGAGCAACTCGATGGAGCGGTCGGCGCTGCCGTCGTTCGTGAAGATGATTTCGTAACGGCGACCCAACGCATCGAGCACCGGATAAAGCCGCGCGAAGAGCGTCGGCAGGTTCAACTCCTCGTTGTAAACGGGAATGACGATCGAGAGCGGGAGGTTCGCCGGAGTGCTCATGATTTTTTCGCCGCGCCCACGATGGCCACCAATGCCTCGACCACGCGCGCGACATCCGCGCCCGCCATCGTCGGAAACAGCGGCAGCGTCAGGATGCTCCCGCACACCGCCTCAGCCTTGGGAAAGTCGCCTGGGTTCCAGCCCAGCCGGCGGTAGATCGCGAAGAGATGGATCGCGGGGTAATGCACACCCGTGCCGATGCCCGCGGTGTGCAGCGCAGCCATCACCTCGGCACGCTTCAACGCCGCCGGCAGCACCACTTGAAACATGTGCCAGTTGCTCTGCTTAAGATCTTCGACCGGCAGCCCCAGTCCGAGCGCCGTCGCGTTGTGCGCCGCAAACGCCTCGAAATACGCGCGTGCCAGCTCGCGGCGCTTGTCGTTGAACTCCTGCAATCGCGGCAACTGCCCGAGCCCCACGCGCGCAGCGACATCCGTGAGATTGAATTTCCCACCCAGGACTTCGACTTCCATGCCGTCGAAGCCCGAGCGCACCACGCCTTGCAGACGGTATTGCTCGGCGAGTTTCGCCTCGGCTTCGGTGTTCATCACGAGGCAGCCGCCCTCAATGGTCGTGATGTTTTTATTCGGATGAAAACTCACCGACACGAAATCACCAAACGCACCGATGCGCTTGCCGTTCCACGTCGTGCCCATCGACTGCGCCGCATCTTCCACGACGCGCAGATTGTGCTTCTTCGCGATGGCGTAGAGCCGGTCGCGATCCACGGGGAGGCCGGCGAGATCGACCGGAATGATCGCCTTCGTCGCCGGCGTGATCGCCGCCTCGACCCGATCTAAATCCAAGTTGCGCGTAACCGGGTCGATATCGACAAACACCGGCTTCGCGCCGACTTCGAGAATGACATTGCTCGTCGCCACCCATGACAGCGGCGTGGTGATGACCTCGTCACCCGCGCCGATGCCCGCGATGCGCAGCGCGATCTCCATCGTGCAGGTGCCGGAGTTAAAAACCCGCACCGGCCGGCCGTCAAAATATTCCGAAAGCTTGCCCTCCAGCGCCTTCACATTCGGGCCCGACGTGATCCAGCCGGAGCGGAGCACCTCGACGACTCCGGCAATCGTGGCCTCATCGATCGTCGGCCGCGTGAGCGGCAGATAGGGCAAAGCGGGTTGGGCGACAGCGGGAGCGGAAACGGCGGAGGCGGACATATCAGGGTTGATTGCTGAAAAGCGTGTGCGCGCGCGATTGGCCGAGCAAATGATAACGAAACGTCGGGTCGGCGAAGAGCTCCTTGATGTCCTTCGTCCGCGCCACCGCGAAAACCCGGCCCGCCCCCGCCCATTGCCGGCGGAACTCCGGACCGTCGATGAACCGCCCGCTCGCCCGCGCCGCCGCGTCGATTTCGAGTTCGAGCTCACCCTTAAAAGCCACTGTGCCCACCGTCTGGTGCGCGTAGAACGTGAAGTCGTGGAAGAACTCCGCGTAGTGATACACTTTGTCGCCCGCCTTTGCCTTCTGGACGACGATCTCGGCGAGCTCCTTCGTGCCCGGTTTCTGGATATACGGCGCCGCCAGCATCAGGCAGCAATACAGCCCCACCGCCGTGCTCACCATCGTGCTCAGCGCCGCGCGGAGTCCGCGCACCCGCGCAAACCACGGCGCCGCCACGCCGCCCAGGAGCAGCACCGTCGCCATGCCAAACGCATACGGCCGCAGCAGCTCCGCCTGCCCGGGCTCTCGGATCAGTCCCGGTTTCAGCACGGCGACCACCAGCGCCACCGCCAGTAGTCCGCTCACAAACGCGAAAACGTTCAGCCCCAACCGCAGCGGCTTCGCCGCGCCATCCGCCCATCGCCGCGCCAACCAGCCGCCGATCAGCACCGCCATCGGCGGAAACACCGGCAAGATATACGGGATCAGCTTCGACTGCGATTTGGAGAAAAACAAAAACACGAACACCGCCCACGTGACCAAAAACCACGCGTCGGCGTTCTCCTTCCGCCGCGCCCAGCCGCCCGCGAACGCCTCGCGCAACGCGGCCGGCAAAAAGCCCATCCACGGAAAAACCCCGAGGATCACGATGGGGATAAAATACCACCACGGCTCATAGCGCCCGTGCGTCGTCGTGGTGAACCGCTCCCAGTGCTCATGGATAAAATAAAACTGCGCCCACGTGTCGTTCCGCTGCGCCGCCAGGATATGCCACGGCGCCGCGATCGCCAGAAACAGCGCGATACCCGAAGGCAGATGCAGCGGACGCAGCCGTTTCCACTGGTTGAAAATCAGCAGCCACAGAAACATCACCGCGCCCGTGACGAGGAAACCGATCAGGCCCTTCGTCAGCGTCGCCAGCGCCGCGCTCGCATAGAGCCCGTAGAACAACCACCGCCGCCGCGCACCCGCCGCCTCGCGCACGCCGAGGATGAAGCAGAACAGCGTCGCGCACATCAGCATCGCGACCGCCATGTCGAGGATCAGGATGCGCGACAGCGCAAACATGAGCAGCGAGGTCCCCAGCACCACCGCCGACGCCATGCCCACCGCCCGCCCCTGCCACCGTCGCGCCGCCGCGTAGGTGAGCAAAACTCCGAAAAGCCCGCTCAACGCCGGCATCATCCGCACCGCCCATTCGTTGTAGCCAAACACCCGAAAACACCCCGCCACCGCCCAATACAGCAGCGGCGGCTTCTCGAAATAGTTCACGCCGTTGAGTCGCGGCGTCACGTAGTCGTCGCTTGCGATCATCTCCCGCGGGATCGCCGCGTAGCGCCCTTCGTCGGGGTTCGACAACGGGTGTCCGCCCAGCAGCGCGAAATACAGCGCCCCGAAAAGCACCGCGAGCATCAGCAGGTCGCGTCGCCACGAAACAGGTGCGGCCGACGGGCCGGGATGATCGGTAAACATGATGAGGGGTTCCGCGATTCAGGCCGCGCCGCGACGGCTGGCGATTTTTTTCGTGCGCCCGCCCACGCTTCGCCGCCATATCACCGGCGCATGTCCACGGCCAAGCCCTTCACTTTCATCTGCGGTCAAGACGACTACCTCGTCGGCCGGATGGGCGCAGAGCGTTTCGCCGCCCTCACCGCCGATCTCACGGACGAGTTTGCCCGCGAGACCGTCAACGGCTTCGCCGCCAACATGAGCGAAGTCGAAACCGCGCTGAACCGTTTCCGCGAGAGCGTGCAGACCGTCTCCATGTTCGGCGGCAAACGCGTCGTCTGGCTCAAAGACGTCAACTTCCTCGCCGACAGCGTGACCGGCCGCGCCGAGGGCACGCTCAAGCTCGTCGAGGACCTTCAGGAACTCCTCACCGGCGTAAATCCCGAGGAGACGTCGATTCTTATCACCGCCTCACCTGTGGACCGCCGCCGCGCGTTCCCCAAATGGTGCGAGAAAAACGCCGACTTCGCCCTCGCCGGCGGTGACGGCGACGATGCGGGCGAAGCGCTCGCCGGCGTCGCCCTCGCCGAGGCCCGCAGCCTTGGTGCCGCGTTTGCCCCCGGCGCCCTCGAACTCCTCCTCGCCAAAGTCGGCGCCAATACCCGCCTCATCGTCGAGGAAACCCGCAAGCTCGCCGCCTACGCCCAGCCCAACGACCTCTCCCCGGCGACTTCAGCTGTGGGTGCGTTGCTAAAAATCGAGGAATCCCACGTCGCCGAACTCACGCCCAACGTCGCCGCCGGCGATTTCTTCGAGGCCGCCGAGGCGTTTTTCAGCGGCGATCTCAAGTGGACGCTCGCCGCGCTCGAACGCCACTTTTTCAGCGGCGGCGACGCCCGTCCCGTCATCAGCGCCCTGCAGAATCGCAACCGCATCCTCCTCCAAGTGCGCGCCCTCCTCGACAGCGGCGACGCCCGCATGGGCCCGCGCGGCCTAGATGGGCTGCCGAAAGCGACCGCCGTTTACGGCAAACACTTCGTCGGCGCGACCGAGAAGAGCTCCTACAATCTGTTTTCCCAAAACGCCTGGTATGTCGGCAAACTCGCCAGCACCGCGAAACTCCCGACGCTCCGCCGCCTGATCGACAACCAGCAGGAATTCATCGCGGCGTTTGAAGAAATCATCCGCCGCCCCAACAACGCGCAGGAAGAAGTCCTCCGCGAACTCGCCGTCCGCTGCCTCGCGGCGTGACCTAAAAAAATCCGAGCCATGCCTATCCCCGACTATCAAACGCTGATGTTGCCGCTCCTGAAAACTTACGCGGACGGGGCGGTTCATTCGTTAAACGACGCAAACTTCACCCTCTCGAAGGAGTTCAATCTCACCGACGAGGAGTTACGTGTGCTCTTGCCCAGCGGCCGACAGACCACCTTTCGCAATCGGGTCGGTTGGGCGCGCACTTACCTGTCGAAGGCCGGACTGCTCGCCACCGAAAAGCGCGGACATTTCAGTATCACCGAAACCGGGCGGAAAGTGCTGGCGCAAAAACTACCCCGCATCGATGCGCGCTTCCTCCTCCAGTTCCCTAGCTTCGTCGCATTCAAGGAAACCAAATCCGAGAACGAATCAACAGAGGCTGCTCGGCTTTCACTGCTTGAGACCAAAGAAAGTCCGGAAGAGCAAATCGAGTCCGCCCACACTCAGCTAAAGCAGGCACTCGCCGGCGAGTTGCTCACCCGCATCCAGTCGGCCGCGCCCGATTTCTTCGAAAGACTCGTCGTCGAACTTCTCCTGAAAATGGGCTACGGCGGCTCGCGCCAGGACGCCGGCCGTGCCATCGGTCGAAGCGGCGACGGCGGCATCGATGGCATCATCAACGAGGACCGCCTCGGCCTCGACAGCATCTATCTACAGGCAAAACGCTGGGAGAACCCGGTGGGTCGCCCTGAAATCCAAAAGTTCGCCGGCGCGCTCGCCGAGCACCGGGCAAAAAAAGGCGTCTTCATCACTACGTCCAGCTTCACCAAAGAAGCCCTGGCCTCCGCTACCAAACACGACGCCCGCATCGTGCTCATCGACGGGGAGCGGCTCGCCACGCTCATGATCGACTACGGTCTCGGCGTGACCCTTGAAGCCACTTACGAGGTGAAACGGATCGACTCCGATTATTTCGCCGAGGAATAAGCGATCTTTCGCGCCGGGCTTTGAATTTGACGCTCAAAACCAGCACGGCACCTTGCACCTCATGCCGACCGTCACTGTGCGCGAGCTGCAAAAAAATCTGAAACACGCCCTGCTCCGGGTCGAGCGCGGTGAGACGCTGCAGATCACCCGCCGCCGCCCCGTCGCCCGGCTGACACCCGACATCACCTCGATGGCCTCTAAGAAAAAGTCCGAGCCCTGGCCCGATCTCGCCGCCCGGTCGGCGAAAATCATGGCGCTGAACCCGAAGGGCAAACCGGTCGATGCAGCCCAGTTGATCATCGACTCCCGCGGTATTTGGTGAGCACCGGCACCTATTTCGATTCGAGCGCACTGGTCACCGTCTATGTGACGGGGCCGTTTTCGATCCGCGCCCGCGAAGAAATCCAGAAAGCCGGAAACCCTTCCTTTACCCCGCTCCACGAATTGGAAGACCGCAACGCCCTGCGAGCACTGCTCGGCAGAAAATCCCTTACCCTCGACCAGCAACAGAGATTTGAAGCGCTGCTCAACGGAGATCTGCTCACGGGCCGACTGCGGGCTACCATTCTCGATCTCGCCGCCGTCTTTCGTCGCGCGAACCAACTCTCGGTGGCGCATACGTCCCAACTGCTCTGTCGAAGCCTCGACATTCTGCATGTCGCTGCGGCCCTCGAACTCGGGACCACGCAATTCGTATCAGGCGACGAGCGCCAACTCGCGTTGGCCGCCGCCGTTGGGCTCAGTGCCGTAGATATTCATGTGTAGAAGGGACTGAGCGCTCTCGTCGGCCCACAATGATGATTCCTACGCCAGCCATCAAAACGATGCGGTGGTAGTCTCCTCCAGTAAGATCAGTGCCAAAACTTGGCGCCGGTAGGTCTGTGGTTGCCCGAGGGTTTCGCGGTCAAAGCCGGCCGTTGATTGTCCGGTTTTCTCACCCCTCGCGGCTCTGACGCTCGGCCGCCTCGGCGTCGGTCATCGCTTCGACTTCGCGCACGGTGCGCACGACTTCGTTGAGCAATTCCGCACCACCCGCCGTCAGCGCGACCGCGCCGGTGAAGGCGGCAAGCGTCGGATGCTCGAAGAGTGCGCGCAACGGCACTTCGAGTGTCGTGCGGGCGCGCAGCCGCGCGATCACGCGTGTGGCTAGCAACGAGTGTCCGCCGAGGTGGAAGAAATTATCGTCCCGCCCCACGCGCGGCACGCCCAGCAAGCCGGCCCAGATCTCCGCCACGAGTTGCTCGCTTTCGTTCGCAGGCGGCACGTGCACCGCATCGCGCGCGAACTGCGCCGGATCGAGCGCAGGCAACGCACGGCGATCAATCTTGCCGCTCGGCGTCAGCGGCAGCGCGGGCAACGCCACGAAGAACGCCGGCACCATGTAGTCAGGCAAATGCCCGCCCAAGAATGCGCGTAGTTCCGCCACCGTCACCGTCGCTCCGGGCAGCGTGGTGAAGAAACCAGCGAGGCAACGTTCGCCCGGCGCGCGCTCACGGACAACCACCGCCGCGCCGGCCACCGCGGGATGGCGGATGAGCAGCGTTTCTACCTCGCCCAACTCCACGCGGAAGCCGCGGATTTTCACCTGATCGTCGAGGCGGCCGAAGAATTCAATATTTCCATCTGGCAGCCAGCGCGCGCGATCACCGGCGCGGTAGAGGCGGGCGCCGTG
>JANXLP010000334.1 GCA_025355125.1 Opitutaceae bacterium
ATACCCGCTTCCTTGTGACTACCGTCTTTGTCCACAATGTAGTCCACGCGCGTCCCCAGCAGCTGGTGAGGCGTAAAGGTAATTTCAGTTCTCATGGTGCGGACCAGCCGGGGAGAAACCTAGGCGCGTCAGGACCGAAAGAATTACGGTGAAGTCGGCGATCTGGGATATCCTTTCATTGATGATAGCCTGATCGCCCAAGGCGCCCTTGGCCGATTCTTCTTCGAGCTTTTTCGTGGCACCGTTGATCAAGTCCGAAAACAACCAGTATACCTTTCGTCCGGCTACAAGCTCAACGTTGTTGTAAAACGTATTCTTTGCCAAGCCTTGGGCATGGGTCGAAAGCGTAATGACCTCGGTCATCAACTTATCAATCGTCGCCTTCGGGACTGCGTTACCAACCGTCTTGATCACTCCCTTAACGTCACGGAGCAATAAGAAGGTCCTCTTCAATGCGTCCTCGACACGGTTCAGCGAAACGCCGGCTTCGGCGCCATTCAACTGCTGGATGATAATCCATTCGACGGGAATACCCACAGCCTGCATCAGGAGCATTTCTAGAATCTTTTTCGCGGTCTTACCCGTCTTATGGCTCAACTCAAGAATCCGCATCCGGAGATTATTGGACGGATGAATGACCAACTCCTTGAAGGGGAGTTTCAGCTTAACTTCTGCGTGTGGTGAGGACGGTGTGCTGTCGGAGGTGATGTTTTCAGGATTCACGGTATTCTGTTTTCTTTCAGTCGAGCTGCCCTAATTCGCTGACGCGCACCTGCGCGTCAGGGGGATGCTCACCACCACTAGGTCTTCCAGGTGCGTTGGACTAGAACTTCACCGGGGAGCCTGTGCTGGCATTGTGCCCTTGGGTAATCCGGGCTTTGCCGCCAAGGTTCGCCGGAAACTTTTTTCGAAATAGTTTCACCCGAAGTCTTGGGCATGGAGAGGGAGCTGCCGAAATTTCCACCCGGGCCGGATCACGCCGCTGATCGAAGCCGTAACCTCCGTGCTTGCCGCTCTAAACACCTTTCACTGATGTTGCCGGGAGATTATGCCCCCAGCTTTTTCCTCCGGCATCAGGGACAACCATTCGCGCGGGAGCGTTGGCGACTTCTTACGACAGGAACTTCGGACCGGCGCCGACCTCGACATCGTCACCGCCTATTTCACGGTCTTCGCCCACGACAAACTAAAAGCCCAGCTTAATGAGCTGGGGCGCATTCGACTGCTCTTTGGCGAAGCCGCCTTCATCAAAAACCTCGATCCCGAGCACAAGGACGGGGCAGCCTACGTGCTCCGTGACGACGCCCTCGCCCTCGCCAGCGGTTTAAGCCAGCGCCATATCGCCCAAGCCTGCGCGGCCTGCATACGCGACAAGGTTGAGGTTAGCTCCGTCACCCGCACCGGGTTTTTGCATGGCAAGATGTCTCACATTCGACGCGGCGAGGTTTCGACCGCGATCGTGGGAAGCTCAAATTTCACCACGCGCGGACTCGGTCTCGCGACCGCCAACAACAACGTCTAACTCAACCTCGTCGTTGATGGGAACCGTGATCGCGCCGATCTGCATCTGTGGTTCAACGAACTTTGGGACGATAACGGAGCGGGTCTTGAGTCCCGCCGCTCATGCGGTCGCCCTCCCTCTTTATAACAAAGAAGTGGCAGACGCACTAATCCTCATCGCAAAACTGGAAAAGTGTTTTTCATAACGACAGCGACACGCCTTGATTCCCAATGAACAAACCCGCCCACTTCTCCGTCGATCCTCGTGTCGCCACGATTTTGGGCGAGAACTATTCATCCAGCGAACGCGCCCTCCGCGAACTCATCGACAACGCCTGGGATGCTGAGGCCCGGTCGGTGCGAATCACACTTCCCGCGGCGATGACGCCCGACCCAATCATCATCCAAGACGACGGCAATGGAATGAAGGAACAGGAACTTCGCCAGGAGTATCTCAACATCGCCAGCCCTCGCATCAGCCGCAAAGGCAATCGCACCCCAAACCTCAACCGCCTCGTCAAGGGCCGGCGCGGCGTCGGTAAGTTCTCAGGTCTCATCCTCGCCGATGAAATGGAGGTCGTTACCCGAGCGCACGGCACACAGACCCGCGTTACTATTTCCAAGACGGTGTTGATGGCCGCCGGTAAAGATATCGAACTCGTCCCGCTGCCGGTGGAAGTGGATCCCTGCGAGAAGGAGCTGCACGGCACGACGGTTATTCTTAAGAATCTTAACCCCCGCCTCAACTTCCCCCAAGCCGACAAGCTCCGCGAAATCTTGGCTTACGACTATGGGCGCGAAAGTGGTGTCGAAATTTTCATAAATGGGGACAGAGTTCACCGGCACGAAATCCAGGGAACCAAATTCACCAAAGACTACACCTTGCCCGACGGAAAAACTGCCACGGTCAACTGGACGGTCAGCGAAAAACCTGTGGCCGCGCGCAACGCCGGCATCGTTCTTCGGGCCGGTGAAAAAGCCATTGGGAAGCCTCATCACTGGGGCTTGGAGCACGAGGAGCAACTCACCGACCGCCTGCGCAACCGCGTGGTTGGCGAGGTGAAAATCGAGTCGGAGACCATCGAACTCACCGCCGCCGGTGGAGACGTGATCGAAAGCGACAAGAATTTCGAATACCTTAGCCAAGCCCTCAAAGAAGACATCAGGGCCAGCCTCTCCGAAGTTCATACGGGAGAGGTTAATCTAGCGAAAGCCCGCTGGACGCAGTTGATGAAGCGAAGGCTAGAAGCGGTCCACGAACATCGCCGCGGCATCGTGGAAAACCGCCTAGAAAAGCTGATTTCTCGAAGTTATCAGGAAGGCGAAAAAGAGGAGCGCATCACTATTCTTATCAATCTCGTGCTCGATGCTTTGGAAACCGATGAGTATTGGACGGTTTGCAAAGAGGTCGAAGCGGCGGAAAAGTCCGACGTCTTTATTTTTGCTCAGGCACTCGACAAGTTCGGGTTAGCTGACCTCGCATTCATCGGCCAGCAAGCCGAACGCCGCCGCACTTATTTGGACAGTTTGGATAAACTCGCGACAGATACGTCCACGACCGAAAGCCAGATGCACACGGCGCTGCAACACAGCCTCTGGATTTTCGGAAACGAATACAGCTTGATGTCCAGCAACCGGCAGCTCCGCTCGATTATCCAAGATTTCACCGAAAAAAACTATAAAGACACGGACGCCGCAGATCGCCCCGACCTGCTTCTCGCCGCAAACGTCGAAGGCCGGCATCTCCTAGTCGAGTTCAAGCGTCCCTCCATCACCGTAGGACGAGACGCGGAAAGCCAAGCGATCAAGTATGCCGACACTTTGTCCGGCCAACTCGGAATCAGTTTGGACATCCTGATTGTCGGCGGTCTTGTCGATCAAAAGCTCCAATCCGACTATTCCGGGAAGCGGACCAAGTTCCTCTCCTACCGTGCCGTGATCGCCAACGCCCGCACTCAGCTCGAATGGTTATTGCGCCAACTTAACGAAAAGCCGTAAGAGGCCCCTGGCATCACATCGCCCGCACTGCCACCGCATCGCTCGCGTTCTGCGCCATGCTCCAAACTCCCTCCAAGACCCTGGCCGCGTTCGAGGCTTTGCTCGCCGCGCTTGATGCCGAAATCAGAGACTTCCATTCGCTGGGCCAGCTCCGCTTCCACACGGACGGCAGTCCGCAGTCAGCGCGGCTTTTGACTCACGCTGCGATCCAGCGTGGCCAGCTCCGCCATGAAGTCGCTCAACTCCAGGCCAAATGGCAGGCGGACATCCCCGCCCCTCCGCCGATATCCGTCCCGCCATCGCCGGCGTCCACCCAGGGCGCGCACCATACCCAGCCAAAGTCGGTCACTCATGCGATGACGCACAACGAAGCCGCAAAGCGGCTCGGCGTTAGGCCCGAAAAGATTCGCGGTTGGTTGGAAAGCCGGCTGCTCAAAGGGCGGCAAATTACTCGCACCAAGTGGCAAGTAGACGCCCAAGACCTCTTATCGTTTGCCCGCGATCATCGCGATTTGCTCTGATCGTCTTAACCGCGTTACGAGTGCCTTGCCGAAGTATCACCTTAATTCCAGCCGGCGGAAAAAGCCTGGGGCCCGCAAAGAATAAAGCATCAAAAGATGTTACAGCCCGCGATTGGACGCGGCCGTGGACCGGTGCCAGCCAAGATCACAATGTGAAGACGCGAGCCCCCGCGAAGGATTCGAAAATGAGAAACACGTTTCTCATTTTTCGACGAGCCAAGGAGCTTGTATTCAGCCGTGGAAATCAGGTTCAACCCTGCACTCGAAATTCCACAACAATTCTTTTCCGATTGGTGAGCGCAACCACTTCATATCCCCATTCGCCCTCACGCAATATTACCCAGGCGATGTGGTGAATGTAACCGCAGCCGGGACATCGGAGGCCGGGCGGATGGGATTCGTCACCACACGACGGGCAAAAGGCGGTCGGCAATTTTGAATTGTGCGCCGCGATGAAGGCTAGGGCGCGACGCTTTGCTTCCTCAAACTCCTGATCAAGGTCGGTCATTGAGGTTGGTTCTAGCAGGCTGTCGGACTTAGAAATTTAAGGCATCCACCGTGCGATATTCGCGAAAATATTTTTCAAAAAGATCAAATATCGAGCTACAAACGCCTTGAACGGCCTAAGTCCGACAGGCTGCTAGCAGGCTGTCGGGCTTA
>JANXLP010000128.1 GCA_025355125.1 Opitutaceae bacterium
CCACGAAACACACGAAAGTTTTTCGGAGACGGGATTTCTGAAGTGGCCCACGGAACACGCGGAAGATACGGAAAAACTCAAACGGGGGGATGGAGGGGGAGTCGGGGAATGGAATATGGAAATCAGGAACTCGGGAACGGACTCGGCGGAGAAGACGGGGGAAAGAGAGGAGTTGTCGGCGAGAAGGGCGGGTGTCATCACGGCGGGACTAATTTAATCATTACATGAGCGACACAGCACGTTTGGCGGTGGTGACGGGGGCGAGTCGGGGTATCGGGCGCGAGATTGCGCTCACGTTGGCGCGCGACGGTTGGGATGTGGCGTTTTCGTATCTGAACGACGCGGCGGAGGCCAAGGTAGTGAGTGATGAGATCGTGGCGCTCGGGCACAGGGCGCTCGGCGTGAGTTGCGATGTCGGTGTGAAGACGGAGGTGGATGCGTTTTACCGCGAGGTAATGGCGACGTTTGGCCGCGCGCCGGCGCTGCTGGTGAACAACGCGGGGACGCAGACATGGGCGCCATTGCTGGAGTTGAAGGAGGAGGACTGGGACCGCGTGATCCGAACGAATTTGAAGGGGACGTTTTTGAATACGCAGGCGGCGGCGCGGCTGATGGTTGAGCACGGCGTGCGTGGGGCGGTCATCAACATTGGCTCGGGGTGCAACAAGGTGCCGTTTCCGAAGCTGGTGGATTACACGGCGTCGAAGGGTGGCATCGAGCAGTTCACGAAAGTGGCGGCACTGGAACTCGGGCCGCACGGGATTCGCGTGAACTGCGTGGCGCCGGGCGCGATCGAACTGGAGCGCACGCGGCAGGAGGCGCCGGATTACGCGGAGACGTGGGCGAAAGTAGCGCCGTTGAAGCGCGTGGGGCAGCCGGCGGATGTCGCGAAGGTCGTGAAATTCCTGGCGGGCGCGGATGCGGATTTTGTGACGGGGCAGACGATCTACGTGGACGGCGGGGCGTTCTCGATGCCGAGCTGGCCGTATCCGATTTGAGGGGGCTTTTGAGGGTCCATAAGAATGAAGTTGCGAGCGCGTTCATGTGCTACATTACGTAGCACATGAGAACAACGACGGTTCGCGAGCTGCGGAACAACTATGCGAAGGTGATCAAGTGGGTGGCGAAGGGCGAAGAGGTGGAGGTGACGCGGCGGGGCAAGGTGGTGGCGAAGGTCGTGCCGCCGGTGGCGGCCAAGGTGACGACCGTGGATTGGGCGCAGAGTGCTGCGCTCAACCGGCCGGCCTGGGGTAAGGCGCTGACGGCGAAGGAAAGCGCGGCGGTGTTGGCGGATAGCCAGGGGAGCTGACATGGCCGTGGTCGTTGCGGACACGAGTTTCCTTTTTGCGCTGTTCGGGCACGACGCGCACACGACGGCGGCGCAGGCTTCGGCGCGGAAGATGAGTCATCCGATTACGGTGAGCGCACTGAATCGATATGAACTGGGGAATGCGCTGCGCTTTGCGGTTTTCCGGAAGGTGATCACGCAGGCTGATGCGTTGCACTCACTGGCGGCGTTTGAGGCGGATTTAAAATCCGGTCATCTGCACGTCACGACGGTTGATTTGGCGGCGGTAGTGGCCGAGGCGGCGCGGTTATCGGAGCGGTATACGATGGGTGGCGGGCACCGGTCGTTTGATGTGTTGCACGTCGCGACGGCGCGGGTGCTGAAGGCGACGATGTTTTTATCGTTCGACGCTAATCAAAGAAAACTGGCGGCGAGCGTGGGGCTGACGGTGGGGCCGTGATGGGCGGCCGGATGAACGACAATTCAGCGCGGGCTGAAGCACCGCGCTACGTCGGACCGGCTACGGAGCGGAATCGAGGAGAACGGATTTCGTGCGGCCGCCGAGGTCGATGGTTTCGAGGCGGGTGACGGAGAGGTTTTTGCCCTGGCTGGCGAGGAGGGTGCGGAGGGCGTCGAGGTCGTCGTGGTCTTCGGTGACGGTCTGGCCGGAACGTTGATAGGTGACGCGGTAGGCGGTTTCGAGGCCTTCGAGACGGCGGAGCGGGTCGCGGGTGGGCGGCGATTTTTTCAAACCCACGGGCAAGATGCCCGTGCCACTGCCGGAGGGTTTGCGCTTGGAGCGCGGGTCAGACGGGAGCGCGGGGCGGATAAAGGGGTAGGGCTCGCCGAGGAGGGCGGCGGCGGATTTCTCCAAGTCGTGGATGCGCACGAACAGCTCCTCGCGGGCGAGGAGGAGGGTGTTGATTTGGATCTGTTGATCGGCGCGCATCAGGGCGGCGAAGGAAGGGAACGCGAGGGTGGGAAAGGAAGGGCCCGCGAAACACGCGAATCACGCGAAATTCGGAGGACGGAAAATTTCGGAGAAATGCCCACGGAATACACGGAAAACACGGAAAGGGGATGGGGCGGGAGAATTAGGATTGGGTGGGCGTCGCGTCGTCTTCGGAGTCGGGGGCGTCGTCGGTGGCGGCGCGGGCGGGTTTTTTGGCGGGAGTGCCGCGGGTGACGATCTCGGCTTTAGGGTCGAAGCCGGCGACGGGCAGGGGCGGTTGCGGGAAGGGATAGACACCGGGTTCGCCGACGACGGTTTCGATCTGGGTCTCGAGGGCGGCGATCTTTTCGTAGGCAGCCTGGCGCTCGACGATGAGGGCGTCGATTTTCACGCGGGCGTCGAGCGCGGCGCGGATGACTTCGGCTTCGGCGCCGAGGACGATTTCGCGGAAGGTGAGAGTTGTGGGTTTTTTGGCCATGGTGGGTTACTGCCAGAAGAGGCTTTTGAGTTGGTTGAAAAGTTTGGGCGCTGGCTCCGCGCGCTTCGCGCGCGGAGCAGTTAAAAGCTGAGAGTTGAGAGCTGAGGGATCGGATGAGGAGCGCGCGGACTGCTTCGGAGTGGGAGCTGGGAGTGACGGCGCCTTGGGTGCGATGCGGGCGGCGGCGGCGCGGGTGGTGCGGAGTTCTTCGGCGGCGGTGGCGACTTCGGGGGCGGAATCGGCGAGGAGATTGGCGACGAGTTCGTCGGAGGCCTGGGCGTGGCGTAGGGCTGAAAGGCGGACGAGGGGCGACGGATCGCGGGCGAAGTCGTAGAGATCGGCGCGACGCCAAGGATGGCTGGCGACGGCGAGGGCGCGGATCGTGGGCAAGGGATCGGCGAGCAGGCGGCGGGCGACGGCGGGATCGGTGAGTGCGGCGGGTTTTTGTTGGATGGCCCAGTGGCGGAGGAAATCGGGGCTGTGCTCGAGGAGGAACGGGACGAGTTCCTCGTAGAGATCGTCGCGGTAGGCGAGGGCGGTGAGGACGGCGGGCAGGCGGGTGGCGGCGAGGGCTTGCACGTGGTCGGAGGAAATCGCGGGGTTGGTCGCGAGGGCGACGCACACGCGCTCCTCGGCGAGCGTGACGAAATAATCGGCGATGGCGGGCGTGAGCGAAGGATTGGCGGCGAGGGCGAGACGGACGGCAGGCGTGTCGTCTTGCGCGAGCTGATGCTGCAGGGGCGAGGCGAGGGGAGTGTGCGCGGCGACCCACGCTCGTTCGTCGGGGTCGCCGTGGGTGACGAAGTGAAGGAGCGCGACGGAATCGGGTGCGATCAAATCGCGAGCGACGCGGCGGACGCTGGCGTGGGGTGAGAGCAGGAGGAGCGAGCGGACGGCGGCGGGGAGATTTTTGCGCGAGGCGAGGGCGAGTTGGATTTCTTCCTCATCGCTGGCGGCCCAACCGAGGAGGAGTTCGTCGTCGGCGGTGGTGGTGGCGATGGTGTGCGTGCGGACGATGGTGCTGGCGTCGGCGGCAAGGACGAGCGCGACCTGCGCGGGGAGCGCGGGCTGGGTCGCGAGGCGGAGGCGGACGCTGGGATTGGCATCGATGGTGAGCGCGGCGTGATGCGGGAGGCGGAGAGAAGGATTGGTGGCGACGGCACGGCGGACGGCGACATCGGTGTCTTGCGCGAGATTCAGGAGTTCGCGCGCGGCGAGTTGCGGGTGCGTGGCGACGTGGGCGCGGACCTCGGGATTTTCGTGGGCGGCGAAGGCGGAGAGTAGATGCGGAGGCGTGCGCGGGTTGGTCGCGAGATAGGGGAAGACCTCGGGGTCCTGCGCGGTCTGCGCGAGATTTTCGAGGAGATGGCTCGGGGAAAGCGGATAGGCGGCGACGAACTGCTGCGCGGCGGAAGGCTCGGTGCGCTCGGCGAGTTCTTGGAGCAGGCGAGATGAGACGGGCGGCTTGCGCAGAGCGATGGCGGTCTTGCGCACGCCATCGCGGCGGATGCGTTCGAGGATGTCGGAGGAAGTGAGCGGAGCGTCGGCCACGGGAGCGGATTTTTTAACCACGGATGGACGCGGATAAACACGGATTGCGAGAGACGGGAGGTGGCCCGCGAAACACGCTAAAAACACGAAAATAGGGGCGCGGGGGAATCATGCGAATGGGTGCGGCGGATGTATGAAGCGGACGGGCGTCGGTCTTCCTTCGCCAAGGCTTCGGAGGACAAGCGAGCGACGCCCCTACACGGAGGGAGGACGAAACGCTCACGCGTTCCGCTACGGAGGCGGACCACTCGCTGGCGCTCGCAGCTACGGGGGCGGGCGTCATGGGAGTTTGAGGTCGCCGGGCTGCACGTAAATCTCGCGCGGATTGTTGCCGACCTGGGGGCCGATGTAGCGGCGCTGCTCCATTTCTTCCATGAGCGAGGCGGCGCGGTTGTAACCGATTTTAAGGCGGCGTTGGAGGTAGCTCGTGCTGGCGCGGCCGTTGGCGGAGATGGCTTCGAGGGCGTCTTTGATGAGCGGGTCGGCGCCGAGGTGGAGCGTGGGATCGTCGGTCGCGCCGGGGATGTCTTCGGCGCGGAGTTCGACGCGGTAACGCGGGGCGAGCTGGGCTTTGAGGGACGTGACGATGGACTCGATCTCGTGGTCGTCCACGAAGGGGGCTTGGAGGCGTTGGACGCGGCCGAGGCCGGGCGGACTGTAGAGCATGTCGCCACGGCCTTGGAGGGCTTCGGCGCCCTTGCCGTCGAGGACGGTGCGGGAGTCGATTTGCGAGGCGACTTGGAAGGCGATGCGGGTCGGGTAATTCGCTTTGATGATGCCGGTGATGACGTTGACGGACGGGCGCTGGGTCGCGAGGACGGTGTGGATGCCGACGGCGCGGGACATCTGCGCGAGGCGCGCGATGGGTGTTTCGACGTCCTGAGCGGCGGTCATCATGAGGTCGGCGAGTTCGTCGATCACGAGGACGATGTAAGGCAGCTTTGGGAAACCCTCGGCGACGGCCTTGGCGTTGTAGCCGGCGAGGTTGCGGACGGATTTTTCGGCGAGGACGGAGTAGCGGCGCTCCATCTCGCGGACGAGCCACTTGAGAGCTTGGACGGCTTGCTTCGGCTCGGTGACGACGGGGTGAATGAGATGCGGCAGGTCGCGATAGATGGCGAACTCGACGATTTTTGGGTCGATGAGGACGAGTTCGAGTTCGTCGGGACGAAAACGGTAGATCAGCGAAAGGATGAGGTTGCTGATGCAGACGGATTTGCCGGAGCCGGTGGCGCCGGCGATCAGCGCATGGGGCGCGCGGGCGAGGTCGAGGATGACGTGGCGGCCGGCGATATCGACGCCGAGGATGAGGGGGAGCTCAGCCGTAGAAGTGCGCCAGGCTTCGGACTCAAACGACGCGCGAAGGGCGAGCGGCGCGGAGTGGCGGTTGGGGATTTCGACGCCGACGAAGCTTTCTCCGGGGATGGGGGCCTGGATGCGGACGGCGTTGGCGGAGAGGGACAGCGCGAGGTTTTTCTCGAGGGCGACGATGGATTCAACGCGGACACCGAAGCCGGGCTTTACGCGGAACTGGGTGACGCGAGGGCCGACGACGGCGTCGTGGACGAAGGCGTCGATGGTGAAGCTATCGAGCGAGTCCTGGAGAATGCGCTTGTTGGTCGCGAGTTCCTCGGGCGTGGAGAAGTTTTTCTCTTCGGCGGAGGCGGGGCGGAGGAAGTCGAGCGAGGGGCGCTGGTAGGTGGCGAGGTCGGTGGGGCTGAAGGGCTCGGCCAGGGGGGCTGAGAGCTTAGAGCTAAGAGCTGAGAGATCGGAAGGGGAAGGCGGAGAAGGGATTTCGGATTTAGGATTTGAGATTTGAGAATCGGACGTGGGGGCCGCGAGGAGGTCGGCGGTGCGGTCGCGGAGGGTTTTGCGGACGCCTTCGAGGTGATCGAGGGCGTCTTCGAGTTGGTCGCGGTGGCGAGCTTGATGGGCGAGGCGTTCCTCGAGGCGGGCTTCC
>JANXLP010000146.1 GCA_025355125.1 Opitutaceae bacterium
CGCCAACGCCGCGCTCGACGCCCTCGCGCAGCTCCGCCAACGCCTCGGTCGCCCCACCCTCAGCATCAATTGGGGTCCGTGGGCTGAGGTCGGCATGAGCGCGCGCCTCGGCGAACGCGAGCGCGCCCGCTTCACCGCCATCGGCCTGAAGCCTTTCACCAACGCCGCCGGTATCGCCGCGTTCACCGAACTTCTCGCCGGCGTTTCCCCGCAGGCCGCCGCCGTCGATCTCGACCCCCGCGCCTTACTCGCCTCCCTCGGCGGTGGCCGCACTCCGCCTCTCCTGCGCCAACTCGCCAGCGGCCACAGCACCACCGCCACCGCCACCGCCGGTCAGCTCGCTACACAGCTCCGCGCGACACCCGCCTCCGAGCGCGCCGCCTTCATCATTCACGCCATCAACACGCGACTCGCGACCTCCCTCGGTCTCGCCGCCGGCGAGGCCCTCCCCACGGACCGCAATCTCACCTCGCTCGGCTTCGACTCACTCACTGCCGTCGAATTGCAGAGCTGGATCGGCGGCGAATTCGGCGTCGAGATCCCCATGCAGCAGATCGCGGGCTTCACCCTCGAAGGCCTCGCCAGCGCGATCCTCGCCGGCCTGCAACTCGAGGCCGACGCTTCATCCGCCGACGTCGAAGTCCCCATCGAGCAAACCCTGCAAGCCGACGCGCAACTCCCCGACGACATCCGCCCCACCGGCCCCGCGCCCGCTCTCTCCACACCGCGCGCCGCGCTGCTCACCGGCGCCACCGGTTTCCTCGGCGCCTTTCTTCTCCACGAATTGCTCACGACCACCGGCGCCGTGATCCACTGCGTCGTCCGCGCCCGCACTCCTGACGAAGGCCGCGAACGCATCCTCGAAAATCTCCGCAGCTACGGCCTTCCCACCGCGAACATCTCCCACCGGCTCATCATCGTCCCCGGCGATCTCGCCTCACCCCGTCTCGGCCTCGATGAAGCCGCGTTCGGCCAACTCGCCCACGCGGTCGATACAATCTACCACAACGGCGCGTGGCTGAATTTCTTCTACCCCTACGCCGCCCTCCGCGCCGCCAACGTTCTCGGCACGCTCGAGGTCCTCCGCCTCGCCGTGCGCGGCGCGGCCAAACCCGTTCACTACGTTTCCACCTCCGGCGTATTTTATTCCCGCGCCTATCGCGGTCAGGCGCTGCTTGAAACGAATCCCGCCGAACACTGCGACGGCCACGCCCTCGGCTACAGCCAAACCAAATGGGTCGCCGAGCGCCTCGTCACCGCCGCCGGCGAACGCGGCCTGCCCGTCACCATTCATCGAGCGCCGTTCATCACCGGCCACCGCCAGACCGGCGCGTGGAACCGCGATGATTTTATCTGCCGCCTCGTGCGCGGCGTCATCGCCCTCGGGGCGATGCCCGACCTCTCCGCGTCGATGGACATCGTGCCCGTGGACTACGTGGCGCGCGGCATCATCCGTCTTTCCCAACGCCCCGAAGCCTCCGGCCAGCGCTTCCACCTCTGCGCACCGCGCGAGGTCCCGTGGTCCGCCCTCTCCGGTTGGCTCGCCGAGGCTGGCTACGCCGTGCAACGCGAACCCTACGCCGCTTGGCTCGCCCGCCTGCCCGCCCTGCGCGGCACCGAGCATCCGCTCGCTCCCTTCGTCGCGCTCTTCGTCGAAAAAGCCGGACCCGACCGCCCCACCGTGCCGGAGGTTTTCCTCCAGTCCGCCCATGCGCGTCTCGATGGCGACGCCACGGCGCGCGCACTCACTGCCTACGGACTCGACGCACCCGTCATCGACGCCGCATTATGGAAGGGCTATCTCAAAAAACTCCGTTCCGACGGATCTCTACCCGCACCCACCCCACCGCCCCAACCATGAGCTCATCGTCCCCCACCGATGATCCTCCGCTCTCTCTCCCAACGCATAGTTGGACGCAGGTCGCGGTCACGGCTCTGGCGCGCCTCTTCGCCCGCACGTTATTTTCCATCGAGGTGCGGGGTCGCGAAAACATCCCGGTCGGCGAGCCGTGTCTGCTCTGCGCCAACCACGCGAGTCACATGGACACATTTGCTCTGGCCACCGCCGCGGTGGGCGCGAGCCATCGGTTGGTCTTTCTCGGCGCACACGACTACTTCTCCCGTCTCCGCTGGCGGCGGCGTCTGCTGCGGCGCATCATCTGCCTTGTCGAATTCGACCGGCGCAACACCGTCACTGCGGCCATGCACAACCTAAAAATCCTCAGCGCCTGCCGCGACGATGGCCGCATCGTCGTCCTCTTCCCTGAGGGCACCCGCTCGGTCGATGGCAAGATGGCGACGTTCAAACCCGGCGCCGCGCTGTTCGCCGAAAAGCTCAACCTGCGCGTGATCCCGTGCCGCATCGAGGGCACCCACGCCGCGCTCCCCAAGGGTCGCCTGTTTCCCCGCCCGCATCCGCTGCGCGTCATTTTCGGCCCGCCCCAATCGCTGCCGCCCGCCCCCGACGGCGAAACCGGCGCGGAACGCACCGCCCGCCGCGCCGCCTTCATGTCCACGCTGCGCACGCAGGTGGAGCAACTCGGCCAACCCGCCGCCACTACCGTGCC
Source organism: Opitutaceae bacterium (assembly GCA_025355125.1). Taxonomy (GTDB): domain Bacteria; phylum Verrucomicrobiota; class Verrucomicrobiia; order Opitutales; family Opitutaceae; genus Tous-C4FEB. The sequence goes on from JANXLP010000146.1 coordinate 2,568, forward strand.
CGCATTTTCGACATGACGTCCGCGCGCACCGTCCTGATCACCGGCGCCAACAGCGGCATCGGCCTCGAACTTGCCCGCTGTTTCGCCCGCGACGGTGACGCCCTCGTCCTGACCGGCCGAGATACCGCGACCCTCGCCGCCGCCGCCGAGGACTTGCGCCGCGCGCACGGCGTGATGGTCACTACCTTTATCGCCGAGCTCGGCACCGACGCCGGCATCACGGCGTTGCTCGGCGACATCGCCGCCGCCAAACTCGAGATCGATGTGCTCGTGAACAATGCCGGCTTCGGCATCCACGGAAACTTCACCACGCTGGACTCCGCCGAGGAACTCGCGCTCACCACCGTTCACCTGCTCGCACCGTGGCGGCTCACCAAAGCCTACCTCCCCGGCATGGTCGCGCGCGGTCGCGGTGGCATCCTCAACATCGGCTCGATCTACTCGTTCTCCCCAGCGCCCTGGCAGGCGCTCTACGGCGCGGCAAAAAGCTGGCTACTGTCGTTCTCCCTTTCCCTGCGCGAAGAACTTAACGGCACCGGCGTCAACGTCACCATCCTCTGCCCCGGCACGACGCTCTCGCGTTTCCGCACACGCAACGGCCACCACGACCGCCCTTCCTGGTTCACCACGACCTCAGCCGAGGTCGCCGTCGCCGGACATCGCGGCTTCTGCCGCAGTCGCGCCCTCGTTGTGCCCGGCATCGCGAGCAAGTTCTACGTGTTTGGCACACACGTGCTGCCCACGTCCTGGCTCGGGCGTTACGTTTACTACACCGCCTACCGGCTCCGCGGCATGCCCGCACCCCGCCTCAGCGAAGGGAAAAAATCATGATGAAATTCGGCGGCTGGGGCGACCCCGGCAAAGCATACGATCTCTCCCACCGGCCCAACCTCTGGCCGTTCGTGCGCGCCCAGTCCGGCTTGGGCGACCAGATCATCGCCCCTTCGCGCCGCGCCGCCGAGATGACCGTGCCCGCCCCGCGTCTCGACGTCGGATTTATGGACGCGGTCACCACCGCCCTCGGCGCCGCCCACGTTTCGACCGACACCGAAACGCGCCTGCTCCACACCTACGGCAAAAGCTACCGCGACCTTCTCCGCGCCCGCACGGGCACGCCCGCGCGTTCGCCCGACACCGTCCTCTTTCCCGCCAACCGCGCCGAAGTCGAAGCCATCCTCCGCGCCGCCGTTCAGCACGGCGTGCAGGTCGTCCCCTTCGGCGGCGGCACCAATATCTGCGGCGGCGTCGAGCCCGATCCCACGCGCCCGGGCATGTGCGCCACGGTGAGTCTGCGCCGCATGAAGCGCGTGCTCGCTCTCGACCGCGTCGCCCGCACCGCGCGCATCGAGGCCGGCGCCCTCGGCCCCGAACTCGAGGCCGAGCTCAACGCGCAGGGTTTTTCCCTCGGGCATTTCCCCGACTCCTTCGAATTCTCCACGCTCGGCGGCTGGCTCGCGACCCGCTCCGCCGGCATGCAGTCCGACGCGTATGGGAAAATCGAGGACATGGTCGTCTCCCTCACGCTCTGCACCCCGAGCGGCACCCTCGTCACCCCCAACGTCCCCCGCTCCGCCACCGGCCCTGACCTCGCTCAAATCGCCGTCGGCTCCGAAGGCACCCTCGGCCTGATCACCGAGGCCGTCATGCGCATCCATCCCATCGGCGAACGCGAATACCGCGGCATCCTCGTCCCCGGTTTCGACCACGGCATCAACCTGGTCCGCGAGCTCACGCACCGCGGCGCCCTCCCCACGACCACGCGCCTCTCGAACCAACAGGAAACCGCCCTTGGTTTCGCGATGAAGCCCAAGAGCAGCGGCGCCGGCGCGTTCGCCGCCAAAGCCTTCAAGGCCTACCTCCGCCACGTGAAGCGTTTCCCCTTCGACAACGCCTGCCTCATGATCGTCGGCTTCGAAGCCGCGACCCGCAGCGAGCTCGCCGAAAAACGCCGCCGCGCCCTCGCGATCTGCCGCGAATTCGGCGCGGTCGATCTCGGGGCCGGCGTCGGCGCGAGCTGGTTCGCCGGCAAATACGACTACCCGTATCTGCGCGACATCGTGATGGATCGCGGCGGCATGGTGGACGTCGTCGAAACTGCCGCCACTTGGGACGTGTTGCCCGCGCTCTACCGCGACGTGAAAGATTCCGTCCACGCGCACCTCGGCCGCACCGAATTTCCCGGCTACGTCGGCTGCCACCTGTCGCACTCCTATCCCGCCGGCGCGTGTCTCTATTTCACCTTCGCCGCGCTCGCCGAGGTCGGTCGCGAGCTGCCGCAATACCTCGAAGCCAAAAAACTCATCTTCGAGCTCCTCCTCAAGCACGGCGCCACGCCCACCCACCACCACGCCGTCGGCTACGAGCTGCTGCCATGGATGCCGCGCCACCTCGGCGAGACCGGCCTGCAGATCTTACGCGGCCTGAAACATTCGGTGGACCCACAGAATCTCTGCAACCCCGGTAAACTCATCCCCGGCCTCACGCCCGCACCGGGTCTCTATTTCCCGCCGACGCCTTAGCTCCACGCCAAGACCGCGTAGGCAAAGATCACCGCGCCGCCCAACGAATCAAAGCGGTCCATCAGCCCACCGTGTCCGGGGAGTAAGCGGCCAAAATCCTTCACGCCGCGCTTCCGCTTCACCGCCGACATCGCCAGCCCACCCGCCGTGCCCGCCAGCGCCAGCCCGAGCCCCCAAGTCAGCCCGGCCACGCGCCCACGCTGGATCACCGGCGCCATCGCCGCTCCCAGCAGCGCCGTTGCCGCGACGCCGCCTAAAAGCCCCTCCCACGTTTTCTTCGGACTGAGCCACGGCGCGAGCGGACGCCGGCCGATGGCCTTGCCAAAGCCATACTGCAGCACGTCGCCCGCCTGCACGACCACGATGGCGAAAAACAACCAGCGCGTGCCGAACCGCAACGCCAGCGCCGGCGCAAAACTCAGCGCCACCACACAGCACCCAAATCCCAACGCCCGCCACCGCGCGCCCCGTCTCATCGCAAAGATCACCACCAGCGCCGCCGCATCCCAGAGCACCACCGCACCCGGAAAAACTTCGCCCACCGCCAAAAAATGCGCCGCGACCAACGGCCCCGCCCAAACCAAATCCCACCGCTTCAACACCGCCTCTTCCGCGAGCCCTGAAAACTCCAACCACGCCAGCCACGCCGTCACCGCGAACATCGCGAGCACCACGCCACCGCCCGCCAGCACCGCCGGTATAAAAATCAGCACGAGCCCCCACCACCCCAGCGTGCGCGCCCCAAAATCCTTCGCCAGCGCCCGCCCCTTTTCCGACCGCCCAACCGCGCGCAGCCCGAGCGCAATCGCGGTCATCACCAGCAGCACCACCACCAGCGCACCCAGATAGCGGGTGTCCGCACCGTCCCAATGGGGAGTAAGATCGGGCCGACTCACATTCATGACGGTAAAACTTCATATTTCATGGTAATCTCAAAGTATATTTCCTGGACGCAGTCCTTCTTCCGCACTCAACGCCCGACCATTCGCTTCCTCCGACCTCAAAATCCATCCGCGACGCCGCCGTCTTCTGCGCGCTCGCATCGATCATCCTTCGTCCCCCGACCAAGACCATCCGGATCATGCCCACCAAAATCCTCCTCTTCCTTCTCACGTCATTCTCTCTCACCGCTGCGGACGTTTCCTCCTCCGCCAAGTGCATCTTCTGCGAAATCGTGGCCGGCCGCACCGCCCAGTCCGGCACGATCTGCTATCGCGACGAGACCGTGGTCGCCTTCATGAACCACGCTCCGCGCAACCCCGGCCACCTCCTCATCGTGCCCGTGAGTCACGCCGTCGATCTGCTCGACGCCCCGGCCGCCACCGTCGCCCACCTCAACGAGGTGGCGCAGCTCCTCGCCCGCGCCATCAAGCGCACCGATCTCAAGGTCGAAGGCTTCAACTTCCAGTCCAACACCGGCAAAGCCGCCGGCCAGTCCGTCTTCCATCTGCACCTCCACATCATCCCGCGCTTCGCCGGCGAGGCGCCGTCTCCCACCGCGGAGTCCCGCCCCATCCTCCCCATCGCCGGTCTGGAAGCTGTCGCGAAAAAAATCCGCGCCGCGCTCGCCGACGAACCCAAGCTCGAGTAGCCCTAAGTAGTCCGCGTGTCGCCCGTCATGCCGAAAGCCGGTTTCGTCGCCACCCCCTTCCTTCCCATGCTTTCTCACCGCCTGCGCACCATAGCTGCTCTAACGTTTTCCTTCGGTAGTTTCTCCACTCTCTCCGCCGCAGAACCCACGCAAGTCCCGTCGCGCCCCGTCACGCCCGAATATACCGTCACCGACCTTGGCCCTCGCCTGCACGTCGCCGCGCTCAACGCCCGCGGCGAAGTCGTGGGCACGCTGAGCCGCGAAACGGGCAACTCGGTCGCTTTCCTCTATTCACAGGGCCAACTCCGCGAACTCGGCACCCTCGGCGGCCCTTTCAGCGGTGCCCACGATATCAACGATGCCGGCCACATCGTCGGCTACGCCAGCACCCCAAAACTCGAATCCGAGGGAGTCTTCGAAAGACATGGCTTCCTCTACGCCGACGGCGTGATGCGCAGCCTCGGAACTCTCGACGACATCCCCGATCATCCCGGCTTCGCCGAAGCCCTCGCGATCAACAACGCCGGTCAGATTGTCGGCCAATCCCAGCGCATGAAAGCCTGGCTCTACGCCGACGGTAAACGCCGCCCCCTCGGCACCCTCGTCCTCGCCGGCACCGAGACAATCCTGGGTGAGGCCTTCAACGCCGACGGCACGAGCACCCCGCTCAAAACCCGCTCCGAGGGCTACGTCGTCCCCAAACGCATCAACTCCACCGGGGCAATCGTGGGTGGGGCCAGAACTCCCGACAGCAAACAACACGCCTTTCTCTACCTCCCCGCGACCGGACTCCAAGACCTCGGCACCCTCGGCGGCGAGTATAGCGGCGCCAACGCCATCA
>JANXLP010000167.1 GCA_025355125.1 Opitutaceae bacterium
GCCAAACGCGCCAAGCCCGACGCCGACGTGTCCCTCCTCGAAGCCGAAGTGGACCGCCTCGTCACCGCCCTCTACGGCATCGGCACCGACCAAGGCGCGCCCCCCGTCCGCTACAAGCGCACCGAATCCGCCGCCAAAGACCTCCTCCGAGACGGCATCCTCGCCGAACTGGGCCGCCGCAATCCCTATATCTCCCTCGACGCCATCCGCGCCGAACTCACCGCCCGCCGCTTCGACCTCGAAACCGACACCCTCCAGCGCTACCTCCACGAATTCGTGGCCGCCGGCTTTATCCACGACGCCGGCCGCGGTTGGTATAGCACCCTCGCGCAGCGCCTCGTGCTCGACCGCGCGCACATCGCCCCCGTCGTCACGCTGATCGAGCAGGCCTTCCCGCTGCTCACCTTCGCGGTGTGGTCCACCCAGCAGATCAACCCGTGGATGCACCACCTCCTCGGCAAGTTCGTGACCTTTGTTTACGTGGAAAAAGACGCCGTCGGTGCCGTCTGGGAGTTGTTAAAGGAAAAAGGCTACGACGCCCACCGCGACCCCACCAAAAAAGAAGCCGCCAAGAACTTTGCTGTGCATGACAACACCGTCGTCATCCGCGCGGGCGGCATCTCCCAAGCCCCCGTCGACGGGCACTACGCGACCCCGGAAAAGCTGTTGGTCGATCTGGTCGCGGAAGCGGATGCCCTCCCGCTCATCGAACGGGCCGAACTCGACGGCGTTTTTTCAGGCGCAGTCGGCTCCGGGCGCATCGATATGCCCGTTCTCATAAAATACTCATCACGCAAACGACTGAATGATTATATCTTAAACCTAGTAAATCCGGTTTTGTCACAAAATGACGTTTTGTGACAGAACCGGATTTTTACATTTCACATGATTCATCCCGACTGCTTCCAAAGGCCTTGGATTGATGAGCAGGCGGCGGCGCTGAAAGTCCATCGCAACGGCTTGGAATTGTTCGAGCGATGCATGGTCGCGCTGGAGCTGGTCGGGCGGCTCTCCGATGGTGGTCTGGACTTCGTTTTCAAGGGCGGCACGAGCCTCGTCCTCCTACTGCAACCCCTCCGTCGATTGTCCATCGACGTGGACATCGTCACCCCGGAATCGCTCGAGCGCCTGCAAGCCGTGCTCTCCACGGCCACGCGAGCTGCGCCCTTCCTCGGAGTCGCCGAGCACCAGACCGGCCGGGACCGCGACGCGCCACCGACCAGGCACTTCAAAATTCCCTTTCGGTCGACGACCAACCTGCAGGGCCGGTCACATGTGCAGCTCGATGTGATCACCGCGGCCCACGTCTATCCGGCCACGGCCCGGCGTCGGGTGGAGGCTCCCTTTATCCGCCTGGAAGCGGAGGCGCACGTGCAGATGCCCACCATCGAGTGCCTGCTCGGCGACAAGCTGGCGGCTTTCGCACCGACGACCATCGGCGTGCTCTATGAACCAATCACTCGGCATGGCGAACCGGGGGAGCCCCAGCCGCAACGCATCCTCAAGCAGCTTTTTGACGTGCATCACCTCTTTGCCGCAGCGGAAAATTTTGCCGAAGTTGAGGCCAGCTACCGAGCGACGTTCGCCGTGCAAAACGTCTATCGCGGTGGGAACCATACGCTCCTCGGCTGCCTCGACGATACCATCGCAGCCGCGCGCGAAATCTCTCTTCTGCCCGAGGCGGCGGGCGCAACGCACACCGACCGACAAACCCTGCTGCGGCGGGGCCATGTCGGATTGACCACCCATGTGGTCGGCGAGCCGTTCGCCTTGGAGCGGCACACCAAAGTGGCCGCCGCGCGCGGGCTCTATTGGCGACGGCCCTGCGTCACGGTTACAGCGACATCGTGCCGAAAGCCTATGTTCGCAGCATGCCGCCCCCAGCCGAACTCGGCTTGATCCAACTGGCCCCCGAAAACGCCGTGCTCCAAACCCGACTCCGCAGCACCGCCGCCGAGGCGCTCTACTATTGGTCGGGCGTTGAGGACATAATCGCGCTGAGCCGCGACGCTGCTTCCTAAGACAGGAAGCGCATCGTTATTGCTGCGAAGTTGGAAGCGGCACCGGTTTCAGATCCCCCACGGCCTGGCCTTCCAACGCCATCGAGTGCTCCGTCGCCGCCAAATGCGCCCGCGCGGGATCGTGCCGCGTCACCAGATCGGCAAATGTCTCCGCCACCTCCGCTCGGGGCACGACAAAGTAAACCACCTCGCACTCCATCGCCTCCGCCGCCCGTTGCAGCGACTTCAGACTGATCGCCCCGCGCGCCTCCGCCGTTTCCAGTTGGGCATAGGACTGCCGGGTCATTGCCATCTTCGCCGCGAGGCTCGCCTGAGTCGCGCCGGTGCTCTCTCGCACCGCCCGCAACCACCCCCGCACCGGCCGCCGCGCCGCCGCCCGGGCGCTCTTCAACACGCCCACTTGTTGGTCGAGCCCCTTGAGCACGATGTCGCGGATGCCTTCATTCATGCAGCCTATAAGCTGCTAATTTATAAATTTAGCAATCTTTAGCCTGCTTTTTATCATAATAAGCAGTTTAAAACCTGCTAAATCTGATCAAGCGCCGACTGCGAGCAACCTACGACGCCCACGTTGTCGCGATCGCCGGCACCTACGGCACCACGAAACAAGCACGCCGCAATCAGCTTAGAAAACGCCTTCTCCGTGAACTCCGTGCCACCTCTCGTGCCCTCTGTGTAACCCCTCCGACTCACACCGCCGGGTCTCCCTACAGCCGACGAAAACCGCCGAACCCCTACTTTTTAAAACCGTAAAAGTAAGACCAAAAGTAATCCAAAAGTAGCCGGATACCCTGACACCAAGGTTGTCCCCCATCGCCGCCGCGCCCTACCTTCATCGAGTGCCCAAAATCCTCCTCGTCGCCGAAAAGCCTGCTGCTGCGCGGGACTTCGCCGCGGCGCTGACGGGCGGGCATTTTACCGGGCAGGGACCGCATCGCGGCAAGATGGACGATGGCACCGAGCTCACCGTCGTCTCCGCGCGCGGCCATCTCTTCGAATTGGCCAAACCCGAGAGCTACGACCCGAAGTTCGGCGCGTGGAACGTCCACGATCTGCCCATCGTGCCGACCAAGCTCTGGGATTTCGTCGAGGAACCCCGCGCCGACGCCGAGAGCCTGCTCGCGATTCTCCGCCAGGAGGCCGCCGCCCACGCCGGCTGCGAGATCGTCAACGGCTGCGACGCCGAGCGCGAGGGTGAGGTCATTTTCCGCAAAGCCCTGCGCGGCGTAAACGCTCCCGCCGGCACGACTTATTCCCGCATGTGGGCGCAGACGATGACCGTTGAGGGTCTGAAGGAAGCCTTCGCCGCCCGCAAACCGCTCAAGGATTACAACGGCCTCGCGCAGGCCGGCTTCACGCGCGACCAGGCCGACTGGCTCGTGGGCATGAACGTCACCGTGCTCGCGACTAAGACCCTCCCGCGCGGCCGCGGCGATTGGAAGGTCTGGTCCGTCGGCCGCGTGCAAACGCCCACGCTCGCCCTCATCGTCGCACGCGATCAGTTGATCGCGAATTTCGTGCCGCAGAAATTTTGGGAAGCCCACGGCACCTTCGCCGGCATCGAGGCCAAGGCCGAACTCGACGCCTACGCCGCCTCGCCCGACCGCATCAAACTCCTCGGCGCGCCCAGCGTGAGCAGCGAGCGCGATAAAAAAGTCTTCTGGGACCAGGCCAAGGGCGCGGCCTTCACCGCCGCCTCCATGGCGCCCGCGACCTACCGCGCCACCGAGAAGAAAGCCACGCGCACCGAGAAGCCGCCCCTGCCCTTCGACCTCCAGGAAATGCAGAAGCTGATGTCGAAAAAGTTCGGCCTCACCGCCACCGACACGCTCGCGATCCTCCAAAAACTCTACGACGCCAAGCTCATCAGTTACCCGCGCACCGACTGCCGCTTCCTGCGCGAGGATATGAAAGAAAAACTCTACGCCTCGCTCGTGGACGTCCACGCGCACCTCCGCGCGATGCGCCCCACCTTGCACCTGTCGCAGCAGGACTTGATGCCAAAAAAAGTCGCGTTCGCCGCCCGCGCCTTCGACGACAAGCAGGTCGAGGGTCACTACGGCCTCGTGCCGACGGGCGAGGTCAACGGCATCTCGACGCTCACCGGCAACGATCTCTTCGCCTTTCTCACCGTCGTCCAGACCACGCTCATGGCCCTCGACGAACCCGCGAAATACCGCGGCGTCACCCGCCGCTACACGCAGGAAGGCGGCACCGGTCCCTACGCGCCCGCCGTCTTCCGCGCCTCCCGCGAGCAGGTCGAGTTTCCTGGCTTCAACCGCTGGGTGAAACGCGAGGAACGCCCCGCCCGCGACCTCCCGCCCATCACCGAAACCCAGGTCCTCGACGCCGCCACGCTGAAAGAGCTCACCACCAAGCCGCCCGAGCATTTCACCGATGCCACCCTCCTCGACGCCATGAAATATGCCGGCGAGACCTTCGACGAAAACACGCCCGAGGAACAGCGCGAGGCGATGGTCGAGGTCATGAAGGACAAGGGCATCGGCACCGCCGCCACGCG
>JANXLP010000207.1 GCA_025355125.1 Opitutaceae bacterium
CGATGGCGGCCTGCGCGGGACGCTCGCAGATGGCGCGGAGGTCGCCGATCACGGGGCGGCGATAGGCGGCGCGGCTTTCCTTCACGACGATGCTCCACTCGGTCTTGTCGGCGCCTTTTTCATTCTTCATCAGCTCCCACACGACGCCGTAGCCGGCGAGCGTGGCTAGTGAAACGAGGCTGCCGCCAAACGCGGTGTTGAGCGAATTTTTGTTCTGCTCCTTCGGGGCCGTCAGGGTGAGCGCGCGGTCGTCGCTGACTTCCACGCCGACGCCCATCGCTTTGGCGAGGGGGATCATTTCGTGGAGGAAAAGCTCCAAAGCGGGGACCTTGACGGATTTCATTCGCGGGGAAGTTGTAGGGTTTTTATCGGCGCGTCAAAGCCTCAACCGGAGGACTTTTGGGTAAAATCGCCCGGCCATTTGACGCCGGGCGGGGGCTCGGCTCATTCGGCGGGCCATGATTACCCCCGGAAAAAAGCTCAAAACCAACTTCAAGCTCAGTGTCGTCGCCGATGGTGTCGCCAAGGAGGTCGTCTTCAAAGACCTGCTCACGCGCCGCACCATCGTATCGGTTTACATGAAGAACAACACGGGTTCCTGCGATAAGCAGAACGACTCGCTCGCCGCACACGCCGGCGAAATCGCGAAAGCCGGCTACAACCTCGTCGCGATCAGCCGCGACACGCCCGGCTCGCACGTGAAATATGCCGCGAAGAAGAAGATCGCTTACACGCTGGCCAGCGACCCCGAGGACCTCTTCGCCAAAGCGGCGGACGCCATCGTGGAAAAATCCATGTATGGGAAAACCTACTTCGGCCCGGCGCGCGCGGCCTTCGTGCTCGATACGGACGGCACCGTGCTCGCCGTTGCGGAGAAAGTGGACACCGCGGATCACGCCGCGCAGCTCAAGGCGCTGATCGCGGGGTTGAAATAAAATTCCTCCGGCTCGCTTCCGACTGGGACTGCGGTTGGGGTGGCCCATGGATTGTCGCGCTAGCTGCGGCGCGTGCTGTATCGCGCCCTCGATTTCTTCGCCGATTCCCGGCATGCCCCACGGTAAGCGGGCGGGCGAACGTTGCGTGCAACTGCTCCCTGATCTGCTCTGCGCGATTTTCGGCCGGCCCGAGCGACCGGCGGTGTGCGCGAGCCTGCGGCCGTTGGCCGATATCTGCGGGCGCAACCGCGTCGAGGCGTTGAGTCTGCTGGCCGCGATGGAGATCGCCACGGCGCCGGACGCTGTGGTCTTGCTGAACTAAGAGGGCGTCTAAAAAGGTAGGGTTGCCTGCGGCGGATCGAAAGTGGCACGGGCGTCCCGCCCGTGGGTTCGGAACATCGGCGGGACGCCCATGCCACGACGGACCAGATCGGAGACCTTTTTAGACGCCCTCTAAGATTTACGCGGTTGCCGCGTTGAACCTGCGACACCTTGCATTAGCCGGCGCCTGTTAACCTCATTTCCCATGATCGCTCCCCGGTTTGTCCGAGTTTTCTGCTCCCGCGTTTCTCTTTTTTTGGCTGCTGCGGTTTTTGCGACAACTGCTGCGGCCGCACTGACCGAGCGGATGGAGTTGAAAGAAGGCCCCGCCGCCGCGCTCGCGTTTGCCCGCGGGTATCGCGGGGAAAAATATGTGCCCGACGTGATGTATTGTTACCCCGATGCGGTCGGCGTCCCCTACGCCGATTGCGAGAACATCATCCCGATGACGCGCTCGCTCTGGACCCCTGAGCAGCTCGGCGAAGATTTTCAGCGACGCATGGCAGGGGTGCCTGCGGCTGCGCGCAAAAAAGGCATCATCGTGATTCTGAAAACCGAACGCTGTGCGCCCAAGGGCCTGCGCGCGTGCACGGTCACGACAGCGGCCCTCGAAAAACGCGCCACGCCCCTCGCCGCCGAATTTCTCATCTACGGCGTGCTGCTCAAACCACGCGACGACGACGAACCCGCCGGCAGCCTCAAGATCGAGACCGGGCCGGACGCTTGGAAAAACGACGTCGCGGCCGAGTATCAGTTTAAGCAGGGCCCGAGCGCCACGCTTGGTTTTATCGACGCGAAGACCGGCAAAAAAATCGACCGCACGGATGCCGTGGAACTTGGACTCACCGAGCAGGATTTTGTGAAAAATGAGGGCCGCACGCCGAAGCTGCATGAGAAATTGCAAGCGATGCTGGCGAGATTGCCGCAAAGCTAATTGCTTTGGAGTTTAGATCGGAACTCAATTAGCCGTTCTGATTCATAATTCCGACTGATTGCTCTCGGTCTTCTTCAAAATCACAGATATTTTCTAAGTTCATGAAAGTTTTTTTGCTCTTATTTGTGTTAGCGCGGTGTGCGCTCGCGGCGGACGTGAATCTAGCAGCCTGTCGGACTTAGGCCGTTCAAGGCGTTTGCAGCTCGATATTTGATCTTTTTGAAAAATATTTTCGCGAATATCGCACGGTGGATGCCTTAAATTTCTAAGTCCGACAGCCTGCTAGATAAGCCCGTTGATTCTCTGGTGCTCACGGATGGGCGCACACTGCATAAGGTTGAGTTCGTTTCGTTTTCTGCGTCTGCCACTATGGCGCGCTGGGAAGGTGGAAGAGGCACGCTAAAATATGAAGTTCTGCCTGAGCCCTTCAAAGCAGCTGCAGAAAAACGGCGACCGGCGGGCAGTTCGTCTAGTTCTACCGCTAGAGATTCGCTGCCCGAGACCGCACTCGAAGGCACCAAATCTGCGGGAAAACTGAAGCTAGGAGAAATTGCGCTCCGCGCTATCGAAAGCACCGAATCATACACGCACTACTCTTGGACTGCTAAAATTACTAATAATATGGCTGAAGTGAGGCGTGTTCGCACTTATGCTGTCCTGCTCGATGGTAAGGCGTTCAAACTCGATGAAGCCTACAGCGATGATGAGACCATCGCTCCTGGGGCGGTAGTTATTTTGTCAGGAAAGAGCCTGGTTAAAACGCCAATTTGGAAGCAGGTCAAAAGCTACACCGTCGAAGTTCGCGAGTGAGCGATGGGGCTCCCTGCTCATGTTCCGGTTGGGTTATGCAATGGTGACATGGTGTGAAGGGTAATAAATTTGAATGTCCCAACATACTAGAGCCTTCCTCATCAGCGTTCTTAGTCGGGCTTGCGGCGGCGATGAAGCCCGTTTGAGTGGCGCGCATGGCAAAAGCTGAAGAAGCCCCGAAGATCATTTTCTCGATGCTCGGCGTCTCGAAGAAAATCGAGCGCAAGGAAATCCTCCGCGACATCTCCCTGTCGTTTTACTATGGCGCGAAGATCGGCGTCCTTGGCCTCAACGGCTCAGGCAAGTCGTCGCT
>JANXLP010000237.1 GCA_025355125.1 Opitutaceae bacterium
GAGCGAGCTTGCTCGCGACTCCGCGTCCCATGTCGCGAGCAAGCTCGCTCCCACAATTTCATAAATATCCCTCATCGGTTTTACCGATCCCGATGGCGGTTTTCCCAGTAGAAAAGGCTCCGACCGTTTGAAAGCATAAGCCCGACCAATCGAAAGTAAGCCGGGCCTATATTTCGTTTCCCAGCGGGTGGATTTCCCCGTCCACTGCTCCCATCGTCCCGCCATGAACGCCGCCACCACACTCACCCTAGCAGATATCCGCGCCGCCCACGCCCGCATCGCGGATAAGATTCACCGCACGCCTGTGCTGACCAGCGCCACACTCGATGCGATCTGCGGCGGGCAGCTCTTCTTTAAGTGCGAGAATTTCCAGAAGATCGGCGCGTTCAAGGCGCGCGGGGCCGCCAACGCCGTGTTCTCACTCACCGACGCCGAAGCGGCCCGCGGTGTCGCCACGCATTCTTCCGGCAACCACGCGGCGGCGCTCGCCCGGGCGGCGCGGTTGCGCGGCATCCCGGCGCACATCGTGATGCCGTCGAATGCACCGAAGACCAAGGTCGAGTCGGTGCGGCGCAACGGCGGGATCGTCGTGTTCTGCGAACCGACGCTCGTCGCCCGCGAGGCGGCCTGCGCCAAGATCATCGCGGATACGGGCGCGCGTCTCGTCCATCCGTTCAACGACTATGCCGTCATGGCCGGCCAGGGCACGGCGACGCTGGAGCTGCTCGAGCAGGCACCGAACTTGGATATCATCATCGCACCCGTCGGCGGCGGTGGGCTGCTCTGCGGGACGGCGGTCGCCGCGAAGGGCACACGGCCGGGCATCCGCGTGATCGCCGCCGAGCCCGCCGCAGCCGACGACGCCGCGCGGTCCTTCGCCGCCGGCCACATCATACCGCTCGATAAAACCACGACGATCGCAGACGGCCTACGCACCTCGCTCGGCGAACGAAATTTTCCCCTTATCCAGCAACACGTGGACGGCGTCGTGACGGTTTCCGAAGAGAATATCGTCGCGGCGATGCGGCGCATCTGGGAAGTGCTCAAGATCATCATCGAGCCGAGCTGCGCCGTGCCCTACGCCGCGATCATGGAAAACAAAATCGACGTCACCGGCCAGCGCGTCGGAATCATCCTCACCGGCGGCAACGTCGATCTCGACGCGCTGCCGTGGATGGCGAAGTGAGGGCGAGGCCGGGCTATTTTCCCCGCTGCACGACGTCGACGATGTCGATATCGAAGATCAACGTGGTGTTCGGCGGGACCTGACCGGCCCGGCCTTTGTCGGCGTAGGCATAGGCGGGAGGCAGCGCGATGGGGTAACTGCCGCCGGCCTGCATGTGCAGAATCGCTCGTTCCCAGCCGAGGACGATTTGGCGCGGGTTGGCGCCAACCTCGAAGGCAAACGAGTGGTTGAGGCTGCGCTTCTGGTTGAAGATTTTTCCGTTGAGGAAACGGCCGGCGTAGAGCGCGGCCACGCGGTCGCCTTTGGCGATGCGCGGCCCGGCGCCGGCTTTGCGCTCGATGAAACGGATGCCGCCCCCGAGCTTGCGCGCCGTGGGCAACTGCCGGTCCACCTCGGCAGCGTCTTTGGAGGGCATCAGATCGGCGCGCGCCGTGAGCGGGGCCACGAGGATCGCGGCGAAACTCAGGCCGAAGACGATTGCCAAGTGGCAGCGCAGCGACGGTTGCATGGCCCACGACGTAGCAAACTCGGTGCCGAAAGCCAACGGTGGGAATCCACTCGCTGGCGCTCGCGGCCATGATGAGGGCAAAGCTTAGAGGGCGTCTAAAAAGGTCTCCGATCTGGTCCGTCGTGGCATGGGCGTCCCGCCCATGTTCCGAACCCACGGGCGGGACGCCCGTGCCACTTTCGATCCGCCGCAGGCAACCCTGCCTTTTTAGACGCCCTCTTAGAAACGAATGCCGGTGGTCACGCGCCAGACGACGGCCTTCGAGGGTCGGCCCGGAAGGTCATGTGGCGCGGGGCATCGCCTCGACGGATTCGGTCGCGGCGATGGCGGCGCGGAGTTCGGCGAGCATCTTGGCGACTTCAACGTAGGAGTCGTAGCCTGGGCGCCGCATGGAAAGCGTCTCGATCGGCATGTAGCCGCGATAGCCGGATTGGCGGATAATCGTCACGAGCCGCTTCATGTCGGTCTTGGGCGAATCCACTTCGCTGCGCGTGGTCTCCTTGATCTGCCAGTTCACGGCGTAGGGCGCCATGAGGGCGATGTCGGCGTAGGGATCGGCGGTGAGATATTTGCCGGTATCCACCATCGCGGCGCACCACTCGGAGCCCACGCGTTTAAGCAGGCTGAGGTGCTCGGGGCCGGTGTTGATGAAATCGCCGTGGTTCTGCACGGCGACGATGACGCCGAATTTCTGGCCGTGCTCGGCGCATTCACGGAGCGCATCGGCGAGGTAGCCTTCGACCGTGTCGCGCGGGGCGTTGTTGGCGGCCTGTTGCCAGTTTTTGAACGGACCCTGCGAGTCGGCGAAGGCACGGACGGTGGGCGCGCCGAGTTTCGCGGCGACCTCGATCCACGTCTTGATACGCTGCACACCCTCGGCGCGGATCTTGGGATCGGCAGTGGTGAAGTCGTTGCGCACGCCGGTGCCGCTGATGGCGAGGCCGAGCGCGTGGGCGTGGCGCTTGAGGGAGTAGAGATAATCGTCGGTCGGCGCGGCGGGGTAGCCGGGGAAGAAGTAGCCGGTGAGATCGACGGCGTCGAAATTGTGCTTGGCGCAAAATTCGCAGAGTTTGAAGAGATCGAGGCCCTTGGTCTTGTCCTTCGCGTTGGCGTTGAGCAGTTCGAGGAACGAATAGGCGTTGAGCGAGGGTTTGAGGAGCGCGCCGCCGGCGCGGGTAATCGGCGTCAACGCGGCGCGGGCGGGAGTGCGGATGAGACCCGCGACGGCCAATGGCAGGAACGCTGAGGCGGTGAGAAAACGACGGCGACTGAGGAAGGGGTTCATGGGGAAACGGAGGGCAAGAAACGGGGCGTGGGTTGCGCAGCGGACGATTCGTATCCTCGGCACCTCGGAGTTCGACCGGCAAGGGCGTATTAACTTTAACGCAAAGGGAAATGAAGCCCCCCACCCCGGCCCCATCCTCAGTCCGACGGGTGACGATGCGCGCACTGGCTGAGGTGGCCGGAGTGAGCACGCAGGCCGTATCGCTGGCCCTGCGCAATCATCCGAGTGTGGGACAGAAAACGCGCGAACGCATTCAGGCGCTGGCCCGGCGCGAGGGTTATACGCCTGATCCGCACCTCGTGAAGTTGATGCACCACCTGCGCGGCCAGCAGACACCGACGCTCGCGGCGAGCGTGTGCGCGCTCACCACGCGGCCCTCAAAATCGGAGGAGAAATTTTGCGACCTGCTGCAGGACGGAGCGAAGCAGGCGGCACGGGCGGCGGGATTTGCGTTTCACGTGCTCCATGTAGATTCGGCCGAAATGGCCGGCGAACGGTTGCCGCGCGTGCTGCGACAGCGGGGCGTGGAGGGGTTGCTGCTGCTGCCGATGGCGAATCTTGAGGCGCGGGCCGGGCTGTTGGACTGGCAGGAGTTCTCGGTGGTATCGGCTACGCTGTCCGTCACGAGTCCGCTGTTTGACCGCGTGGTGGCGGATCACTTCCTGAATAATTTCTCACTTTGCGCACAGTTGCGGGCGCAGGGCTTCAAGCGGCCGGGGCTGGTGATCCACGCGAGGCATGACGAGCGGTGCGGACACAGCATCACGGCCGCCTATGCGTGGCACGGCATCTACGGCAGGGTCGAGGCGGTGCGGGCGCACGTGTGCGAGAAAGTAGAGCCCTCGGCGGTGCGACGTTGGTTGAAGACGGAAAAGCCCGTCGTGCTGCTGGCGGAGCACGACGCGCTGGCGCACCAACTGGGCGAGTTGGGGCTGATCGCCAAGCGGGTGCCGATCGTCCGTTGCTCGGCGCGGCCGCTGGCGAACGGGAAGCTTCCTTTCCCGGGAAATTACGACCGGCCGGAGGAGATCGGCGCAGCGGCGGTGGAAAAACTGGCGCGAAAAATCGCCACCGGGCAAAGGGGCATTCCGGAAAGCCCGCGCACCACCCTAGCAGGCTGTCGGACTTAGGCTGATACTTGGCCTAGTAATTGCTATGTAATTGGATATGGCCCGATACGTGACTATTGACCGAGACACCCCGCTGCTGTTGCCGCCCGACCTGCGTGACTGGGTGCCGGCGGATCACC
>JANXLP010000243.1 GCA_025355125.1 Opitutaceae bacterium
GACCATTTGCTCCCGCTCACTTCGCGTCCGCTGCCTTCCGCGCTTCCCCTTCCTCTCTGATTCCCCGGCCTTGGATTCTTTCATCCCCTCACTCTACAAGTTTTTGAACCTCCCGTCGTCATGTCCAAGTTGAACGCTTACTTTAATCTCGACTGTAGCATCTTGCACGGGGCACGCCGCCAAGTGCTGAAGTTTTATCGAGACAATAGTCCGGGTATTTTGGAATTTCTTATGACCTGTGACGACGCCGAGTTTCGGGAAGAATACATTCGGACAGAGATTGAGGCCACTCGCTGGGAGCCGCATAGCACTGTTGTCAGACATTATTTCGAAAAAGCTGCCTGATGTCCGCCTATCACGCTGGATTCTGTAGTGACCTCATCAAGATTGCGTTGCGGCTTGACGCGAAGTTTTGATCGGTGACGCGACCATATAACGAAGCTGCGACTAAACCGAGCCGAGTTAAGCGGAAGCTAATTTTGTCGGGGTCTCCCATTCATGCCCGGTGCGGGAATTTTCATAATCTTTCACCTAGTCATTGGGGCGCGGGGCGGCGTTGATGGGGGCGCCATGAAATTCACATCTTGGAGGGCGTTGGGGATCTTGATGACGGTGCTGCCGTTGGCGGCATGGGGGGCGAATCCGGCGCTCGCCGGGCGCTGGCGGCTCGATCCGAAGCGCAGCACGGCGCTCGACGGCTGGAACGCGTGGGACCTCGTCGTCACGCTCGACGGCACACGCGTCGATCTGAGACACGACATGCAGTGGCGCACGACGAAGCTCACCGCGACCAACGCGGTGGACACGGCCAAGGCGACCGAGGTGAAGGATTTTTTCCGCGTCGAGCAGCGCCACATGGCGCTCTACCCGATCCGCGACTCGATGACGCCAGTGAAGGCGGAGTGGCTCGACGGCGAGCGCACGTTGCGGGTCGAGGCGACGCCGCAGATCGAGGGTTCCCAGGGCACGGGGCCGATGCGGATTTACCAGGAGTTGCGCCTCGTCGAGGGCGACCAGGAGTTGCTCGTCATCGAACTCCACAGCACGCGGAGCAAACCCTACCTCTATCGTTTTACCAAAGTCACCGGGGAGAAATAAGCCATGCGCCGCATCATCACTACTCTGGTCTGTGTTGTTCTCGTCACGGTCGGCCTGCGGGCGGCTGAGACTGCCGCCCCGGCGGCGAAACCTGCGCCGCGCGCTGCGTGGGTCATGCACTTCGACGGCGACTGGCTCGTCGCGAAGGGGATGCCGGAAAAGGCGATGCTCGTGAGCTTGCAGGGTCTCGCGAACCGCGCGGCGCCGCAGCTCTACGTGGTGCATCCGAAGGATTTTCAATGGGAGATCACGGGGCCGTTGTTTGAGTTTTACCAGCGCAAGCACGGCGTCGTGTTCACCGATGTGAAGACGGCGGACGATGCGCTCACGCTTTTTGCCAAGCACGCCAAGGGCTACGTGATCTGGGAGCCGACGGTGCCGGCGACGATGAACGTGGCGTTCACGATCGCGGGGCTCGAGGACGCGGTCGTCGTCACGGCGGCACAAGTCGCGCAGGTCGAGAAACACGGCTTGAAGAAGATCGACGATCTCCGCGGCCGCTACACCGGCCAGACGGATGCGCAGATCTACACCGATGCCTACAATCGCTACTGGGCGCGTTGCACGCACGACTCGATCATGCTCATGGGCGGCCATGTGGGCGCGGTGCGGATGCCGGCGATGGCGGACTGGGGTGTGCGGCAGAAAATGTTTTTCCACGATCTCTCGGCCAACCCGATTCACCCGGAGGAAGTCGCTCTGGAGAAAAAAATATTCTCCGAGATGACGCCGCTCGGCACCGTCTTCGGCTGGCACTCCTACGGCAAGGACACCGAGGAGCAGCACACGACGTTGCTCTCCAGCTTCGGCCTCCGCATGGAGGGCCTGCACAATCTGCCGAACCTGAGCTTCAACTGTCAGTTCACGTTCACGCCGGGCTTCAAATTTGAGAACAACGGCCACGTGGCCCTCGACGCGAAGCTCACGGCGGAGAAGAAGGTCTATCTGGCCTTCGTGCAGTCGGACAGCATCGGCATCGGCGTGTGGACGAAGCCAGGTCGCGGCAAACTGCCCTTCGGCTGGCAGGTGACGATGAACTGGACGAAATTCTCGCCGGCGGCGCTGGAGTATTTCCACGAGAGCGCGACGAAGAACGACTACTTCATCGGCGGACTTTCGGGCCCGGGCTACATGTATCCCAATCACATCCCGGCGGACAAATTCGACCTGTTGATGGACGATGCACGGAAGCTGATGGCGACGCTCGACGAGCACATCATGGAGATCATGGACAACTCGGCGGCCGACGGAAATGTGGGCAACGCGGACCTCACCAAGGAAACCGTCGATCGCTACTACAAGGCGTTCCCGAACGTGATCGGCTTCATCAACGGCTACGGCCCGGCGCGCACCCGCGATCTGCGCGACACGCGCGCGATGATTTCCTACGACTACTATATCGACCCGCGCCGTCCGCGCGAAGAAGTGACGGCGGATCTCAACGAGCTGATCGCGATCAACGCGAAGCGCCCGTATTTCCTGCTCGTGCACGTGCGCGAGTCGAACGACGTGAACAGCCTCGTCGAGATCACGAAGCAGCTCGACGGCCCGGTGGAGATCGTGCCCGTGGATGTGTTTTTGAAACTCGCGGCGAGTAACCAGACCTACATGACGCGCTATCAGGACCCGAAGGACCCGAAGCATTTCAAGGGGTTCTGAGCTCTGACGTTTTGCTCTGGAGATTGTGGGAGCGAGCTTGCTCGCGACTCGGTAGGTAAACCGTCGCGAGCGAGCTCGCTC
>JANXLP010000330.1 GCA_025355125.1 Opitutaceae bacterium
CCACCTTCACTCCCGCCGCCGCCCACTACTGCGTCCCACTCCAAAATCTTGGCATCCCCGTCACCGAGTTCTTCTACTCTCTCAATTCCGGTATCCGTGAAAATCCGTGCCCATCCGTGGTAAAAAATTCCGTCGCGGCGCCCGACACGCCCGCCGCCTTCGCCCTCGCACTTCACCCCGGCAGCGGCTCCTCCTCCAAAAATTGGCCCGCCGAAAACTGGTTCGCCCTCCTCCCGCAACTACCCACCCCACTTCTCCTCATCCTCGGCGAAGCCGAACTCGACCGCTGGAGCATGCTCCGCTCCACCCGCCTCCAACCCGGCCTCACCACCCACCGCCACGGCGCACTCACGCTCACCCTCGCAATCTGCCTCCCGCTCGAAGACCTCGTCGCCCTCTTCGCGCGTTGCGAACGCTACCTCGGCCACGACACCGGCATCAGCCACCTCGCCGCCGCCTGCTCCGTCCCCAGCCTCCTTCTCTTCGGCCCCACCGATCCGACCATCTGGGCACCACCCGCGGCCCACGTCCGCGTCCTACGCCACACTAGCTCGTTCACCACTCTGACGCCTGATTCAGTGCTCGCTGCTCTCACATCAATCCATCCGTGAACCCCGGTTTCCAGCAGTCGCGTCCTAAAGCCTTTGCTCAAGGAAATGGTATTGTCACAAAACAAGTTACGCCTCTGCATCTCATCCATGACCCTGTGCCGAGCAAGGCAAACGAGTAAGGACAATTACGGTTCCTCGCTGTTTCCAGTGGGTAAAAGGCCTTTCAGAGGCAGTTGCTAAAAGGCGAGCAAACGACCAACTGCCCCTATTTGCTGAAAAACAACCGGTTGCTGCTTCGTTCTTCGTTGCGACTGCTGCCGGCTCGGACATCCACCCACTGAAAACAGCGAGGAACCAGAAAAAATCCCCTCTCGGATAGGGGTGGCGCGCAGCGCCGGGGTGTGTAGCGCCTCATCCCGTTCCCTCGCACAACAGCATCCCCTTTCCCCTACGCCCTCCGAATCAGCGTCCATTGGCGGTTAAAAAATCAGAATTCCGCCCACTCACCCGCCTTTCATCCTCCCCATTTCCCCGCTCGATTTTTCCGTGTATTCCGTGTGTTCCGTGGGCACCTCGCCCAATCCGTTTCCGCATTTCTTCGTTTCGTCTAATTCGTGTGTTTCGTGGTAAACAATTCCGTCCTCCTCCGCCACGCTCACTCCCACCCCAACCCCCCAACCCCCATGACCCTCGCCGAAGCCATGTCCGCCCTCGCCGCCAAAGGCAGCGAATCCACCAAACGCATTCTTCTCAAACACGGCGCCAAAGAACCTTTCTTCGGCGTCAAAGTCGCCGACCTCAAAGTCCTCCGCAAAAAACTCAAAGGCGACCAGGCCCTCGCCCTCCAGCTCTACGCCACCGGCAACAGCGACGCCCAATACCTCGCCGGCATGATTATCGACGGCCGCAAACTCACCGCCGCCCAGCTCAACACCTGGGCCAACACCGCTGCGTGGAATATGATCTCCGCCAACACCGTCCCCTGGGCCGCCTCCGAGCACCCCGACGGCGTCGCCCTCGCGCTCAAGTGGATCGACGCCAAAAAAGAAAGCGTCGTCGTCGCCGGTTGGCGCTCCCTCGGCGCCCTCGCGACCGTGATCCCCGACGACCAACTCCCCATCAAACAATTCGGCACCCTCCTCGACCGCGTGGCCAAGACGATTACCGCCGCCCCCGACGACACCCGCTACGCGATGAACGCCTTCCTCATCTGCTGCGGCACCTACATCGCCCCGCTCAGCGAGAAAGCCATCACCACCGCCCGCCACATCGGCCGCGTCGAAGTGGATATGGGCGACACCGCCTGCAAAGTCCCCGACGCCGAGGCCTACATCCTAAAAGCCCGCCGCGGCGCCCCCATCGCCCCCAAACGCAAAACCGTCCGCTGCTAACCGAGGACACCCGTCTCGCGGACACCTCCGAGGTAGGGCGCGTTATCCCTAACGCGCCGATCATCGCAAGCATCACTCACGCTCAGCTTCCTTCGATGGCGCATCTTGACACTACTAAAACCGAAGCATCATGATGCTTCTATGCGCACCACCGTCACCCTCGATCCCGACGTTGAACAACTGCTCCGTCACGCCACCCATGGCTCCCAGCAGAATTTCAAAGAGGCCCTCAACGACGGCCTCCGCCGTGGTCTCGCGCACCTCGCACCATCAGTCGCCGCAGAGCGTTTCGTCGTAAAAGCCCGCCCAATGGGCCTGCGCGCCGGCGTGGACCCTTCACGGCTGCACGACCTCGCCGATGACCTCGAAGCCGAGGCCTTCACCGCCACGACCCGCAAGCTCCGCAAGGCGCTGAAAAAATGATCATCCCCGACGCCAACCTCCTCCTCTACGCCTACGACTCGGAAAGCCCCTTCCATCGGGACTCGGCGCGCTGGTGGTCCGCACTGCTCTCAGGCGTTGAACCCGTCGGCCTCTGCCCAGTCGTGGTATTCGCATTTCTACGCCTGTCCACGCACGGCAAAGTTTTCGAAAACCCGCTCACCGTCCGCGAAGCCAGCCAGCACATCGCTTCTTGGCTGGCTCGCCCCAACGTCCGCCTGCTCGTCGCCGGCCCGAGCCATGTCGAATCCGTCTGCCGCCTCCTCACCAAAGCCGGCACCGGCGGCAACCTCGTCACCGACGCCCAAATCGCCGCCCTCGCCTTGGAATACGGTGCCACCGTCCACAGCGCCGACACCGACTTCGCCCGCCTCACGGGCGTCAGTTGGGAGAATCCGTTACTGCCGTAGCCCCACCGGGCACTCGCTCGCGGACAATTCACTCCCTGCCCCTCGGCTTGGAGGATTCTCGCACTACTCATAGCGATAGTCCGTTCCAAAATCTTCCGTGTATTCCGTGTATTCTGTGGGCCCTCTATCCGGTGACTCCTTTTTCTCGCGCAGTGTTAACCCATGCCCACCCGCAGCTAAAAAATCCCCACCAAAAATAATCGTCGTCCCAGTGGCGGGTTCGCGCCACTCCCTTGTCATGATGGTTACCGGTGAACTCAACTTCCGCCCGACCTCTCTCTCGCTTCGCGCCGCCGCCCGACTTGGCCCCGCCCACCCCCCGCGTCGCCATGCCTGATTCCCGTCCACCCGGCTCGGCGCCGACGCCTCCGCCCGAGACCACGCCTTCTCCCGCGGCCGCGCCCGGCCGCGACTTCGCCACGCTCTACCGCGCCACGCTCTCGCCTCTGCGCCGCTACCTTTCCCGCCTCCTCGGCAACACCACCGAGGCTCAGGACATCGCTCACGACGCCTACATCCGCGTCTATCCCACCGTCACCACCCAGCCCACCGAGCAGCCCGAAGCCCTCCTTTATCTCACCGCCCGCCGCCTCGCCATCAACCGCCTCAAGCGCCGCAGCATCTCCCCCATTCACACCGGCCCCGCCGATCTCGACACCGCCGCCTCCGCTGCCCCCAGCGTCGAGCAACAGGTCATGGCCCGCCAGGAACTCACCCTCCTCGAAATCGCCATCGCCGAACTTCCCCCCGGCTGCCGCGCCGTGCTCCTCCTCCGCAAAGTCGAACTCCTTTCCCACCGCGAAATCGCCGACCGCCTCGGCATCGCCGTCAGCACCGTCGAAAAACAACACGCCCGCGCCCTCCGCCTCCTCCGCGCCGCACTCCCTTCCGAATCCACCGCCTTTTCCGCCCCGTCGTCCACCGACCCGGAGGCCCACGCATGAACTCCTCTCCTCAACCCATTTCTCCCGCCGCCGACGCCGAGGCCGCCCTCTGGGCCGCCCGCCTTGAAGGCGGCACCCTCGACGCCGCCGACCGCAACGCCCTCGACGCCTGGCTCGCCGCCTCGCCCACGCACCGCGCCGCGCTCTCGTCGTATTGCCAATTCTCCGCCGACCTCGAAGTCCAGCTCCCCGCCCTCGTCGCCGCCGGCCGCGTCGCCATGCCCGCGCCCACCCCGCGTCGCTCGTGGTCCTTCAAACTCCTCACCACCTGCACCCTCGCCGCGGCTGCCGTCGCCATCGCTCTCACCGTTCATTTCAACCGCGCCGCCGCCGCGCCCGAGACCTTCGCCACCGCCGTCGCCCAACGCCAGACCGTCACCCTCGCCGACGGCACCCGCGTCGAGCTCAACGCCCGCACCCGCCTCCAGGTTGAGCTCACCCGCACCGAACGCCGCGTGCGCCTCGCGTCCGGCGAAGCGTTCTTCCAAGTCACCAAAGACTCGTCGCGCCCCTTCATCGTCGAAACGCCCGCCGGCTCCGTCCGCGTCACTGGCACCGTCTTCAACGTCCTCGCCGAGTCCCCCGCCGCGCTCGACGTCACCGTCGTCGAAGGCTCCGTCGCCGTCCGCCCCGCCGCCTCGGCTTTCGGCCCCATCGCCCCTCGCCCCTCGCCCCCCGCCCCGTATTCCCTCACCGCCGGCGACCATCTCTCCGCGCGCCCCGCGTCCGGCGTGACCGTCAAAAGACTCTCCCCCGCCGCTCTCGCCAACACCCTCGCGTGGCGCCAAGGGGCAGTCGTCTTCGAGGATGTCCCCCTCGCCGAGGCCCTCGCCCGCTTCGCCCACTACCACGGCCGCGGCATCACCGCCTCACCCGGCGCCGCCCAACTCCGCATCATCGCGCGCTTCAACCTCGACGACCTCGATGGCTTCTTCGCCAGCCTCGCCGACCTGAAGCCGACGCCCGTGCAAACCACACGCGACGCCTCCGGCCTCTACCACGTCAGCCTCCGCACCGAAAAGTGATCCGCGTCCGCACCGCCCTCGCGCGTTGGTTTATCGTCGGGTGCGCCCTCGCGCCCCTGCTCCTCTGCGCCGCGCCCGTCACTTTCGACCTGCCCGCCCAACCCGCCGGCCAGGCCGTCCTCGCGTTTTCCCAGCAGGCCCAAGTCGAGGTCCTCTTTTCCGCCGACGATCTCCGTGCCGCGCAGTCCGCTCCGGTCTTCGGCTCGCACGAGCCCGCCGCTGCCCTCGCGCTAATCCTAAAACCCACCGGCTTCACCGCCCGCCGCAATCTCCGCGGCAAATTCGTCCTCGTCCCCGCGCCGCCCACCGTCGGCGCCCTCCGCGGCCGTATCCTCGCGCCCGACACCAGCGGCGCTCCCGGTATCCGCCTCAACCTCGACGGCACCCACCTCACCGCCACCACCAACCGCTCCGGCGCGTTCACCTTCCCTTCGCTCCCCGCCGGCACCTACGCCGTCGCCGCCACCGGCAAGGGCTACCAACCGCTCCGCATCACCAGCGTCACCATTGAGCCCGGCCACACGCTCACCCTCGACGCGCAGACCCTCCGCACCGCCTCCGATCTCCTGCAACTCGAGCCCGTCGTCGTCGAGGGCCGCTCCGCCCGCCTCCGCCCCTTCGATAGGGGGCAACTCTCCGACGCCCCGCGCATCGCCGCCGGCAACCTTGATCTCCCGCGCACCGCCGACGACC
>JANXLP010000344.1 GCA_025355125.1 Opitutaceae bacterium
GGCCGAAGGCTTTGATGACCGACTTGTCGGTGTCGGCGATCAGCGGGTAGGGGAAGTGGTTCACGTCCTTAAACTCTTTCTGCTTTTCGACGGGATCGACGCTCACGCCGACGATGGTCACGCCCTTGGCCTTGAGGTCAGCGGTCGCGTCGCGGAGCGAGCAGCCCTGCTTCGTGCAACCGCCGGTGAGGGCTTTCGGGTAGAACCACACGAGCGTGTAGGCGTTCTTGGCGTAGACGTCGCCGAGGCTGAGGGTGGTGCCGCTGTCGGTGACGGCGGAGACGACGGGCGCGGCGTCACCGACCTTCAGGGGTTCGGCGGAAGCGGCGGAGGTAAACATGGCGAGGAGGGAGGAGAACACGAGTAGGGGGCGAAGTTTCATGGCGAGACGGAACATGTGAGGTGCCGTGCATTCCGCAAGCCCGGTGCAAATTTTTGGCACGGAACCAATCGGTCCGCAGCGGTCTGACTAGACCCCGCGACATGGGTCGCGGGAATGAACACTAACCTAAAAAAGAAAATAACCATGAAAACCTCCCAACTAAAGTTTCTCTGTATTTCCGGTGCAGCCGTGCTCGGATTCGCGGCTACGGCCTCGGCGCAGGACAGCTCGCTCTCGCCGCCGCGTCCCGTCGGCACGAGCGTCGGCCTGCTCGGCGCCAACTATGCCGGCGCCGAATTCGGCTACACGCACCAAGTCAACGGCGGCCCCAAGGTGCTGCGCGACTACGGCTTCGTCTATAACACGCCGTTGCCCGAAGGCCTCGATTTCAACTTCAACTACGACTACCTCACCGGTAGTGCCAAAGGCGTGACGGCGAAGCAGCAGCTCGCCGTGGTCGGCCTCACGGGCTACCGCTCACTGGGCTGGGGCAAGGCCTTCCTCCAGGGCAACGTCGGCTGGGCGTGGGACCGTGTGGGCACTAAGCGCGAAAACGGGTTCGCCTACTCGGTGAAGACGGGCATCGAGTTCCAACTCGCGCCGAAGTTCGTGCTCACGCCCTACGTGAGCTACGAGGACGCGCCGAAAGTGCATGCGCAGGAATGGAACTACGGCGTGCAGGGCAACTATCGTTTCACGAAGGAGTGGAGCACCTCGCTCGGCGCCAAGATGGACGAGCATCACAACCTCCGCTACGCGGCGGGCGTGAATTACCACTTCTAAGCAACGCTTAGGATTTAGTTAATAGACACGAGGGGGACGCCGAGCGTTCTTCCTCGAGCCGCCGGTCTGGCCATGACCGGCGGCTTAATTTTTTCGCTCTTGTCGAAGGTGCGGGTTCGCCTGCCATATGTGCGCGTGACGTGACGGGCTTGGTCGAACCAAGGCCGGCGTCGCCGCCCCCCCCAACCCATCATGAGCATCGCCTTCGGTATTAATTCCTGGGTCTGGACGTCGCCGATGTGCGACGCCTCGGCCGAACTTATTTATCGCGCCAAAGCCATGGGCTTCGACGTGTTTGAAATCGCCGTCGAGGACCCCGCGCAATTCGCGGCCGATGGTGCGGTGACGCGCGCGCTGCGCGAGACCGGGCTGAAGCCCATCGTGTGCGGCGCATTTGGGCCGTCGCGCGATCTTACGCACGAGGATGAACGTTTTCGCCGCGAGAGCATCGACTACATCCGCGGTGCGCTCGCGCTGGCCAACGCGTGGGGCAGCACGGTGCTCGCGGGGCCGATTTATTCCGCAGTGGGCAAACGCCGGCAGTTGCCGGATGCGCAGCGCCAGATCGAGTGGAATCGCGCGGTCGTCGGGTTGCGCGAGGCGGGTAAGATCGCGGCGGATGCGGGCGTGACGCTCGCGATCGAGCCGCTCAATCGTTTTGAAACGGATCTCGTCAACACCTCGGCGCAGGCGGTGCGGCTCGTTGATGAAGTAGGTTCGCCGGCGGTGAAGATCCATCTCGATACCTTTCACATGCACATCGAGGAAAAATCGCTGCTCGAGGCGATTCGTCTCGCGGGTCCGCGGCTGGCGCACGTGCATGGCTGCGAAAACGACCGCGGCGCGCCGAGCACGGGATTGGTGAAGTGGGATCAGGTTCAGCAAGGTTTGCGCGAAATCGGCTATCAGGGTGCAGTCGTGATCGAATCGTTCACCCCTGAGTGTAAGGCGATTGCTGATGCAGCGGCGATCTGGCGGCCCTTGGCGGTCACGCAGGACGCGCTGGCGAGCGAGGGGCTGAAGTTTTTGCGCGGGCTGTTGGGATAACGGGTCGCCGCCGAGAGGCGGGCGGCGATGAAATCTCGGGCGGACGGTTGCGCGCGGGTGCAGGAAGGGTTGCGTGGGCGGATGAGTGCGGAACTTGTTTTCGAGCCGACGCGGGCGGCGGCACGGGCGCGGCTGGCGGATTTTTTGCCGGCGGCAGGGCGCTACGCGGCGGAGCGGAATTTCGTGCGGCCGGGGCATGACCACGTGGCGCGGCTCTCGCCGTGGGTGCAGAAACGGTTGCTCTTGGAAAGCGAGGTCGTGGCGACCGCGTTGGGCGAATGGACGTGGCCGGCAGTGGAGAAATTTGTGCAGGAAGTCTACTGGCGCACGTATTGGAAAGGCTGGCTGGAGCAGCGGCCGGCGGCGTGGGCGCGGTGGACCGAGGCGGTGCCGCGACTGCGCGACGGGTTGCGCGGGGAACGAAGGAACGCGTGGGAGGCGGCGTGCGCGGGGCGGACGGGGATCGCGGGCTTCGACGAATGGGCGCGCGAGCTCGCGGCGACGGGCTATCTCCACAACTACGCGCGGATGTGGTTCGCGTCGATTTGGATTTTCACGCTGCGGCTGCCGTGGGAACTGGGCGCGGCATTTTTTTATGAGCACCTCCTGGATGGAGACGCGGCGAGCAACACGCTCTCGTGGCGCTGGGTCGCAGGCTTACAGACGGCGGGGAAAACCTACGTGGCGCGGGCGGACAACATCGCGCACTACACCGAGGGACGTTGTGTGCCGGAGGCGGCACAGCTCGCGAGTGCGGCGTTTGCGATCACCGAGGAGCCGTTGCCAAAAGTGGCGGCGTGGCCGGAGGACGGATTGTGGACGGTGAGCGCGGGCGCGGCGGCGAGTGATGCGGGTGAAGGCGTCGGGCTCTGGCTCCACGCGGAAGATCTCGCGGTGGAGGTCGGCGAGCTGGCGGGCGAGAAGTTTGCGGCCGTGAACGCGGTGTGGCCGACCGGGATCGCGGCGCGTGTGGGCTGGACGGAC
>JANXLP010000423.1 GCA_025355125.1 Opitutaceae bacterium
CCCGAGGATCTCGTTCATGATCGGCACCGTCGTGTAGGGCTCGATGGCGTCACGCCGCTTGGTCACCGCCGCCAGCTGCTGCCGCTCGCGCTCCAGCACCGGCGCGACCGCCATATACTGCGCCGTCACTGTCTCGCGCTCCGCCGCCGAACGCGCATCCGCCGGCACCTTCAGCGCCGCCAGCACCGCCGCCGGCGTGCGGGTGATCTCGACCGCGCGCTCATCGGCACTCGTCGCGAGTCGCAACTTGGGCAGCGTGTGGTTTTTCTTCTTGGAAAGGTGTTCGATGGTGATCGTCAGCCGCGCGCCTGCCGGCACCACGATGGGCGCCTCGGGCAACACCACGAGCGTGTGCGGTTTCCCACTCTGCGCGCCCACCGCCCAGCCGCGTTCCTTGCCGCCCCGCGCGCTCAAGACCGACTCGGCGACGAACCCGTCTTCCGTCACATCCGCATAGGCCGACATCAGCTTGATCGGCTTCACCGCGCTCACGGCGAACTCCGCGCTGACGGCGGGCGCCTGCGCCAGCGTCGTCGTCCACACCACCGCGCGCTGCTCGTCGAGCAATGTCACGCGGGCGCCCGCGAGCCTCTCGCCAAGCTTACCATCCGTGCGGTTCCAGACGACGACCTTCTCCACCGCCTGCGCACTCTTGAGGTCGAGTTCCCACCACGGATTCTCCGAAATCTCCGTGGCCGAGGGTTGATTCATTTTATCGACCTTGCCGTTCGTCTTGCCGTCGATGGCCAGCTTCGCCGCGTTTTCGCCGACCGTGCTGCTTTGCGTCGCCTCACCGGCGGGCGCGACGTTGTCGCCGTTTCCCAAAACCTGCACCTCCGCGAGCGACAGCACCTTGTCCTTGCCCGACAGCTCCACCCGCAGGTAGCGCCCCATCACCTCGTGCGCGCCGGCTGGCGTGATCGCGGCGAGCACGCGTGAGACGACAAATTCGCCCGCGTTGGAAACGGGTCCGGGCGGTGGTGGCGTCTCGCTCGGAAACGTCTCCAGCCGCAACGCCGTCAGCGTGCGCTCCGTCTCTGCTGCGGCCGCAAACGTGTAAACATCGTTCTCTCCCTTGCGCTCCACGCGGAGCACGCCGTCGTCGGCCTTCGTCATGACCGCGCCGGCCCTCGATTTCAGCTCCGTTGGCAACAGGGTCTTCCAATCGATGGGCGCGGAGATATGCGCTTCCCACGCCGGCTGCGCGGCGAGCACGGCGGGGGTGCGTGCGTGCAACGTCTTGTCCAACGCGGCGATCTCGGCCTCAAACGGCAGGCGCTCTTTTTTCCGCTCGGGCGTGAACAGTGGCAGCACCGGCGCCTCATCCTTGCGGTCGTCGTCCGCCGTGTTGTTCAGAATCGCGAAGAGCCGGAAATAATCCTTCTGCGTGAACGGATCGTATTTGTGCGTGTGGCACTGCGCGCACGCCATCGTCGAGCCCATCCACACCGTCATCGTGGTGTTCACGCGGTCCACCACCGCCGCGTTGCGAAACTCCTCGTCGATGGTGCCGCCCTCGCTGTTCGTGGGCGTGTTCCGGTGAAACGCCGTCGCGACCAACTGCTCCTCGGTCGGGTCCGGCAGCAGATCGCCCGCGAGTTGCTCGCGTGTGAACTGGTCGAATGGTTTGTTCGCGTTGAACGAGCGTATCAGGTAATCGCGATACGCCCAGATCGTGCGCGACGGATCGTCCGCGTAGCCGGCGGAATCCGCGTAGCGGGCCTGATCGAGCCAGAGCCGCGTCCAGTGTTCGCCAAACGCGCCCTGCGCCAGCAACCGGTCCACCATGCGCTCGTAGGCTCCCGGCGCGCGATCCGTCTCGAATTGCTTCACGTCCGCCGGCGTCGGCGGCAATCCCGTGAGATCGAGCGCCACGCGCCGCGCGAGCGTCGCGCGGTCCGCCTCGGGCGCGGGTGCGAGCTTCTCGTGGTCGAGCCGCGCGAGGATGAACGCGTCGATAGGATTGGCCGGCCACTTCGGGTTGCTCACCGCCGGCACCGCCGGCCGCACCGGCGGCACATAGGACCAGTGCTCCGCGTAGGGTGCGCCCTGCGTGATCCAGGTCTTGATGAGATCCTTCTCATGCGCCGTGAGCTTCTTGCCGGTGTCGAGCGGCGGCATGATGTCGTTCTCATCCTCGGTCGCGATGCGCAGGTAGAGTTCACTCTGGTCCGGCGAACCCGGCACGATGGCCGCATGGTCGTCAAGCAACGCGACCGCTCCCGCGCGCGTATCGAGCCGCAGTCCGCCCTTTTCCTTTTCGCCGCCCTTGCGGTCCTTCTCGTCCGGCCCGTGGCAACGGATACAGTTTTCCGACAGCACCCGCCGGATATCGCGATTGTAGTCAATCATCCCCCCCGCCGGCGTCGCCGCCTGAGCCGCGCCCGCCGGGCCGAGCAAAAACGACAAAATCACTGCGTGATTAATCCCGCGCCGAATTTGGATGGGGCTGATCCAGAACATCCCGTTTTTTGTGCTCACGCCCTCGGCCGTGGCAAGCTGCGCCTCCAACTAATTTCATGAAATTTCGCGGCGCAGAACCCAATACACGCCGTCGAAAATCATCCCCGCCAATCCGTAGATTTCCCCGACGGGCAACGGCCGTGAGAAATAGTCACCCTTCATAACGCGAATCGTTCACGGCGTCGCTCAACTCGCCTGAGAATTTAGCCGGCACCAATCGCCCGCATCCGACGTGCCCCATGCCTTGTCACGCCGGATAAATCGAAACGAGCACTTACCGCTTTTCGGAACCGACGAGCTTGTAAACCGTGGCGCCAAGCACTGCCCCCACGATGGGCGCGACCCAGAACAGCCAGAGCTGCTGGATCGCCCAGCCACCGGCAAAGACCGCCACTCCCGTGCTGCGCGCAGGGTTCACCGAAGTATTCGTGATCGGGATGCTGATGAGGTGGATGAGCGTCAGCCCGAGGCCGATGGCAATCGGGGCGAAGCCTTGCGAGGCCCGTTTGTCCGTCGCGCCCAGAATAATGACGAGAAACATCATCGTCATGACCACTTCGCTGACGAGTGCGGCCGTCAGCGAGTAGCCGCCGGGAGAGTGGGCGCCGAAACCATTGGAAGCAAAGCCGCCCGTGACATCAAAACCCGCCTTGCCGCTGGCAATGAGATAAAGGACGCCGCCGCCGGCAATGGCACCCAGGACCTGCGCGATGATGTAGGGAAACAGTTGGCTCGCCGGAAACCGCGCGCCGGCCCAAAGCCCCACCGATACCGCAGGATTGAGGTGACACCCGGAGATAGGGCCGATGGCAAACGCCATGGTCAGAACCGTGAGACCGAAGGCGAACGAAACTCCCAGCAAGCCAATCCCCACTTGGGGAAAAGCCGCCGCCAAAACGGCGCTGCCGCACCCGCCCAAAACCAGCCAAAACATGCCGATGAATTCGGCGTAATACTTGTTCATATGAATGAGGTTTAATTTCAGGTTACCGATCGAGACCAAAGGTTCGCCAAAACTTTTACTGTGTGCCAACGCTTCTTTCACGCCGCCGATGAGCGGTCGCCTTCCAAGCACCGTCGTTCGACCGCCGGCCCGAAGATCGTTTCCACCCGCGACGCGCTGGTGCTCAGAGGCTCTGGGTTACCAAGTCTTAGAGGGCGTCTAAAAAGGTAGGGTTGCCTGCGGCGGATCGAAAGTGGCACGGGCGTCCCGCCCGTGGGTTCGGAACATGGGCGGGACGCCCATGCCACGACGGACCAGATCGGAGACCTTTTTAGACGCCCTCTTATACCCACGTCAGTTGAGTTTTTGACTTATCGTAGCTGCGAGCGTGAACGAGTGGTGGTTCGCTATCGTCCAGAAATCACCAGACGTGGGTATTACTCGGAAGTAACTTGAGTTTGCCTCCAAACCCGAGCCCACGCG
>JANXLP010000368.1 GCA_025355125.1 Opitutaceae bacterium
GGTTCGGAACATGGGCGGGACGCCCATGCCACGACGGACCAGATCGGAGACCTTTTTAGGCGCCCTCTTAGATCAGTTGCTTGACCAAGACTTTGGCGTTGCGGCCGCTGTCTTCGTAAAGTTTCAGGCGCGCCTCGGGGAGAATTTCCTTGGTGGCTTCCTCGAAGCCGCTGACGTTCGTGAAAAAGCCGTAGCTCTGCGTGGAGAGGGCGATGATGGTTTTCACGCCGCGTTCCTTCGCTTGGAAGCAGGCGTATTCCACCATCTTTTTCCCGATGCCGCGATTGTGATAGAACGGCAGCACGTAGAGCGAGCCGACCTCAGCGAGCTGGGGCTTGTCGGGGTAGGTGTAGAGGGTGACGCAGGCGATGATGTTTTCGTCGATTTCGAAGACGAAAAACTGGTCGATGTTTTTTTCGATGGCCTGCTGCGAACGGTGAAGCAGCTCCTCGCGCTTCACGGCCGCGCGGGTGAGATTGTAGATGAGGCGGACGTCGCGCTTGGTGGCTTTGCGAATCTGCTGGTAGTCGTTGCCGTAAACGAGCGAGCCGA
Source organism: Opitutaceae bacterium (assembly GCA_025355125.1). Classification (GTDB taxonomy): domain Bacteria; phylum Verrucomicrobiota; class Verrucomicrobiia; order Opitutales; family Opitutaceae; genus Tous-C4FEB. The sequence continues at coordinate 553 of JANXLP010000368.1, forward strand.
CGCCCTCGTTGGAGAAAATCTCGTTGAGCAGGCCGTCGAAGATGCGGCCGTCCACGATATGGACGCGCGGGGTGCCGTTCTCGATGGCCTTGATGGCGTGTTCGGCCTTGGAGCGCACGGCCTCGGCGATGTGATCGGGATGAGTTTCGACCAGTTTCTTGAGCGCTTCGACGGCGATTTCGCGGCGCACCTGGCCGTTGATCTCGAGGCCGGCGTGCGGCGTCAGGTAGATGATCTTCGTCGCGTGTAACGCCTCGGCGACCTCGGCGGCGAGGAGGTCGGAGTTGACGCGGAGGGATTTGCCATCGGGGCCGAAGGCGATGGGCGTGATGAGTGGCACCACCTGTTGGGCGATGAGTTCGCTGATGAAATCTTTGTCGATGCGCTCGACCTTGCCGGTGAGTTGTTGGTCAAAGCCCTTAATGATGCCGATGGGGAGGGCGCGGACGGCGTTGGTGATCACGGCCTTCAGCGCGTTCTGCGTGAGGCCCTCGAGGATGAGGTGGGAGACGCGCGAACCGGCGCGGATGGAGAGATCGAGCGTGGCGGCATCGGTGATACCGGTGCCGTCGTGGCTGGTGATGGGCACGCCGCGGAGGGTGGCGAGTTCCTGCAACTGGTGGCCGATGCCGTGGACGAGAACGATCTTGATGCCGAGGCTGCGGAGCACGGCGATGTCCACGAGGAGGTTGCCAAAATTCTCGTCGGCGATGATGGCTCCGTCGATGGCGATGACGAAGATCTGGCCCTGGAAACGCGGGACGTATTTGAGGATGCCGCGGAGATCGTTGGGCTTGATCGTGGTGGCCTGGGCCGGAGCGGAAGACGCGGTCGCGGGGGCGGGGATGGAAGGGCCGGGGCCGTTACTCATGGATGTGGCGGTGATTTGCGACGAAGCGGCGGGGCGCGTCAATGCACTTGCAGGGCCCACGTGCGCGACGCGCGTTCGCCGACGACGGTTACTTTGTAAGTGCCGGGCTTGAGCGTGCCGGGCGGCAAGGTGACGAGGACGACGCTCTCGCGACTCCGCGCGAGCAGGCCGCCGTCGAGTTGTTCAAACGTGGGGAGGAGCGTGAGCGTGCCGTCCTTGATGTAGAGCTCGGCGCCGGAGAGCTGGCGTTTGTTGTCGGACAGCGTGCAGGTGAATTGAATCGGGTAGGCGAGGAGTGCGCTCACCGAAGCGGCGGCGCTGATCTGCATGATCTCGGTGGGAAGGAGCGGGAGATCGAGGAGCGATGAGCCGACCTCGGGATCGAGTCCACCGGCGGCGGACGATGTGGTGGCGGCGGGGCCGAGATTGATACGCGTGGAGGGATCGGCGGGGCGTTGCGCAGTGAGGACCACGCGTTGAAAACCTGCGGAGAGGAGGCGCATCACGCCCGCGCGGTCCTTGGTGTCCTGATAGGCGCGGTAGGCCGGATTGGTTTTACGGTAGTGCAGCGTCAGGTAGGTGTAAGCGGCGAGGCTGACAATGATGACGAGGGCGACCCACTTCATGGGCCATGGTTTGCGAACAGGTAAAGAGCCGGACATGGACGAGGGCGGGGATTAATCGCGAGGGCGGGGCAACGAGCAAATAAATTTGCGCAGAGCGGGGGGCGCTGCTTCGTTGCCGGGCTTCATGAAATTCTGGTCCCAGTATTTTGTCCCCACGCTCAAGGAAAGTCCGGCCGACGCCGAGATCGCCTCGCACAAGCTGCTCGTGCGCGCCGGTCTGGTGCGGAAACTCGGCGGCGGTCTCTACACCTACATGCCGCTTGGCCTGCGCGTGATGCAGAAGCTCACCGAACTCTGCCGCCAGGAAATCGAGGGCGGCGGTGGCATCGAACTGTGGATGCCGCATCTCCATCCGGCTGAGAATTGGGAGCAGGGTCCGCGCTGGGCGGCGGCGCGCGAGATCATGTTCCGCACGGACAGTGCTGGTGCGGGCAAGGGCCGGAGCAAGGAGCCGGAGTTCGTGCTCGGGCCGACTCATGAAGAGGTCATCACCCCGCTGGTGAAGCAGGAGATCACGAGCTATCGCGATCTGCCGAAGAATTTTTTCCAGATCGCGACCAAGTTCCGCAACGAGATCCGCCCCCGCTACGGCCTCATGCGCGCGCGCGAGTTCGTGATGATGGACGCGTATTCCTTCGACGCGAACGACGACAGCGCGGTGAAGAGCTACTTCGCGATGAAGACGGCCTACGAAAAGTTCTTCAAACGCGTCGGCATCCAAGCCATCGCCGTCGAAGCCGACACCGGCGTGATGGGCGGCAGTTTTTCCCACGAGTTCATGGTGCCCGCGGAGATCGGCGACGATGACGTCATCTATAGTGATGCCGGCTACGCGGCGAACCGTGAGAAAGCCACGAGCGCGATCGTGCCGAAGGAGCTTGTCGATGCGGCTCCGGCCGGCGAGACCGAGGAATTTGCCACGCCGGGTGTCGTGACTATCGCAGCACTCGCGGCGGCGCCGTTCAACGTGGCGGCGAACCAGCAGTTCAAGACCCTCGTCTATATGGGCGATGGTAAACCGTTCCTCGTGATTTTGCGCGGCAGCGACGAACTCGAAGAGGCAAAGCTGGGTTCGCTCGGCTTCACGGTTTTCCGCGCTGCGACGACGGAAGAAATCGAGCCCGTGCTCGGTGCGAAGCCCGGAAGCCTCGGCGCGGTCAAAGGCACGATCAAGAATCCCGAGGCACTCGCGGGCGTGTTTGCTGATCAGGCCATTTGTCTCATCGGCAATGGCGCGACCGGCGCGAACAAAGACGGTTTCCATCTGCGCAACGTCAACGTGGCGCGCGATCTCGCGATCACGAAGTTCGGCGATTTCCGCCGCGTGCGTCCGGGCGAGCCCTGCCCGCAATCGGGTCAGCCGCTCAAGGTGCGTCGCGGCATCGAGGTCGGCCACATCTTTAAACTCGGCACCAAGTATTCCGAGAAATATGGCGCGGTTTACACCGACGACCAGAAGCAGTCGCACCTCATGGTCATGGGCTGCTACGGCATCGGCATCAGCCGCACGATGCAGGCGGTGATCGAGCAAAGCCACGATACCGACGGCATTGTGTGGCCGTGGAATGTCGCGCCGTTTCAGGTGCTCATCTGCGTGCTCGATCCGGATTCACCCGAGGCGATGGACCTCGCGAAGAAACTCGGCACGGCCGCGGAGCAGGCGGGCGCGGATGTGCTCGTCGATGACCGTGCGGAACGGCCGGGCGTGAAGTTCAAGGACGCCGATCTCATCGGCATCCCGCTGCGGATCACCATCGGCAGCAAGGGGCTCAAGGACGGCATCGTCGAACTCAAGGCTCGCAACTCGAAGGACGTCGCCAAGGTCCCGCTCGCGGAGATCGAGGCGCGCTTGGCGGCAGTCGTCACCGAGGCGAAGTCGAAAGCGGCATGAGGTTCGACAACACCAAATCATCGCCGTCCACCGAGACGCTGAGCCGCACCGAGCTCGAACTGAGCGGGGTGTGGCGTGTCGTGGTTTTGAACGACCCGGTGAACCTGATGTCGTATGTCGTAATGATCTTCAAAAAGGTCTTCGGCTTCAGCGAGACGGTGGCGCGCCGGCACATGCTGGAAGTCCACGAGCAGGGCCGATCCGTGGTGTGGAGGGGGTTGCGCGAAAAGGCGGAGGCGTATGTGTTCACACTGCAACAATGGCACCTCACGGCGGTCCTCGAATCTGATGAAACACATTGAGGTCAAACTGAGCCTGGCGATCGTCGCTCCGCTGCTCGACGTCATCAAGCAACTGGCCGGCGGGCTCGGGCAGAAGCTCGCGGCGCCGCAGGAGCTGGGCGATATCGACGCGGAGTTTCGCGACGCGTGGGTGAGTGAATTGCTCACGGGCCAGAGCGCGGATGTGCAGGCGTTGCTCGCGCTTTTTGACGATGAGTTTTTTTCGGAGGGCGTCGTCGCGTTCGACGAAGACAACGCCGAGCCGATTGTGCGCGCGTGCGCGGCGGTGCGATTGCGGTTGCGCGAAGTTTACCTTAAGGGACTCGGCGATGATACGCTGGAAGGCGGCGACGTAGAGTTGGAGGAGTTGTCTGAATCGGTGCGAAAGGCGTTCATGTGTTACCTGTTTTTGGCGACCGTGCAGGAGCTGATCATCCAGTATCTCGACTCGAGCATTATCGAATCGTGATTCGCGGAGAGGCGGTTGCGGTGACGAGTCCCAATCCGGTCGTGCTGGTC
>JANXLP010000455.1 GCA_025355125.1 Opitutaceae bacterium
CGAGGAAACAGTTGTTTTTGGCGTCGAGCTTGGCGCGGACAATGTCGATCAGCTTCACCCGGCCTTCGTCCTTGGCGCGGGCTTTGAAAAGCTCCTCTTCTCCGGCCCGCACGGTGCGAAGTTGCAGTTGTTTCTGCACGATGGCCAAGCCTTCTTCGATCTCGGCGTCGCTTGTGCTGGCACAGTAGCGACCCAGGAGGAACTCGGCGACGTAAGTGGGCACCGGGTATTGGCCTTTGAACTTGCGCACGAGATCCTTGCGGACGAGGAAGCCGTCAAAGGCGGATGCGGCGATGCGATCCAGAGCGTCGAGTTGCATGATTATTGGTCTCCTCCAACGGTGGTGGCTTGTTTGCCGAGCACCTTCCCGCTGTCATCCAGAAGGACGATACTGACGGTGGTGCCTTCAAGTGAATCGTCGGACACAACGAGGCTGATGCGTCCGTCGGCGGTGGTGGCTTTGGCGAGACTGAAGCTGGTGCTCGGATCGTTTGCTTTGCTGCGCAAATCAACCTTCAACCCGCCGGTCGGTGGCTCGACGAGGATGCGACAGCGCAGGCCACTCCAAACAACCTCTGCGATCTTTACGGCGGTCGCGGCCTCCGTCGTTTCGAGTGTGAAAACGAGTTCCGGCACGAGACATTCCTGCAAGCTGAGGCCACCGTGCGCGTAAGCGTTGCCGGCACCGAAACAGCTCACTCCAGGGCCGAAGGCAAAATTTTCCTCGGCATTCCAGAACCACCCCGCTGTGGGCACGCTGACTTGGCCGGTCTCGCGGAGGTTGGCACAGCGAGCCCAGCGGCTGCCGACCAAATAGTGTGGAAGCTGAACTGAAGGGAGTCCTCCGGGAAGCAGAAGCCAGCCGTGATCCGTCACCACATGCACCCGCTTCCATCCCGCCAAGAGCAGCGAATGGATGCGTTCAAGGAAGAGCGTGAGCTGTTCATCAACTTGGCCGGCGAGTTTGATCTGTAAGGCGTGACCAAGCCGATCCACTTCGCCGTATTCCGCCCAAGCTCGCGCGCTCGGGGCGGGACTGCCGACATCGCTGTTGGCGAGCACCTGATAACCCTCTTTCTCCATGAGTTTGCGCAGACGATCCGTCGTCGCCGGCTGCCCTGTGGCGGTAACATCAGGTTCAAATTTATCCCCAAGCTTGCGCCCACTGATCTGCGAGGCTGCGGCAGTGACGGCCGGTTTGGCAGTCGCCGTGACCGTGGGGAGCGCTGCCCAGCGCCGGCCCACCGTCACCCGTAGATGACGCTGTTCGGCGAGGACGCACAAGCGGCGCCCGAGATCAAAACGAAGGCCGTCCGCGAAGAGCAGGCACTCGCCGGCCACTGCGTTGGGCGGGGTCGCTTGCCGACTGTTGGGCAGAGGAGTGATGGCGGCGAGTTTCTGGAAATGCGTCGCAGTATCGTCGAGCCAAGGAAGATAAACGGCCCGCACGGCGGCTTCTATCGCTTCGGAGTCATCGCTCGTTTTCGTGGCGGCCAAGGCGCGAAGGGCCATATCGTCGGATAGCCAGCCTTCTTGCGCGTATTGGGCGGCCATCGCGTCGAGGGTTGCGCCGCCCAGGCTCAGGGCAGTGTGACGGGCCAAGGCGGCGAGTGGCTCCAGCGCCAGAGCGAGGGAGCTTTGTCCGAGCCGCGCCCACACCCACGCGCGACGAGGGGCGTGTTGTTTTTCCAGCTCCGCGATCTTGGCGCGGGCCGCCACCGCGGCGAGTTGACCAAGCGCGAGCAAGTCGGTGCGAAGCGATTTTTCCAGAGCCTCGTTTTCGTCGGGCCACGATTCCTGATCGAAGATCAACGTGGAGGGCTTGGCGCGTCGCAACAGCGACGGCATGCCACCGTAGATGGCGGGGGCCTCCTCGAAGCGATCCCAAACGCCCGTCCACGCATTCGTCCTGATACCGAGTTTTTCACCGGCAACGATCTCTCCGTCTTTTTCGGGATCGAAGTCGTATTCTTCACGGCAGCGCGAACAAAAGGCCGGCCACTTGGCCTTGTCTTCGGCATCCCATCGGCTGCGCGTGGCGCGCGGGTCGCTCATCCAGGTGAGCAGTTCGCGAGGAGTATCCTCGATCATTAGCTTGTCGAAATCCGCCGCTTCCAGTCGCTGGCCGCGTAAACGGGCAGCCGGCGTCAACGCCAGTTGCGAGAGCGCGCCAAGCATCGCTCGGCGGGTGCGCTCGTCGCGGGCCACATCGAGTTCCAACCCGGTGTCTTCAGACACCAACATCGCTTCGACCGTCCAGTCGCGACCGTTGCGCTGCGCCCAAAGTGCGCCGCGATACTGAAGCTCGATGAGAGGTCGCAACGGTTCCGGGCAATCGTCGCCGGCACGCAGGGAGGTGCGTGGGACGTTCGGAATATAGATCACCGGCACCGTGCCCTCCGGTAAAACGAAGTCCGGCAGGGCACGCTCGATCACGCAGCGCAACCAGATCGCCGGCCCCTGGCGCTTGGCGGGTTCAAAAGCCCCCAAGCTCAACAGTCCTGGCCAGCGCTCGCGCAATAGTGGGATGAGCGGCAGCCATTCGCCCTCGGTGTCCGTCCAGAGGAGCGCGACGGGTGGAACCTCACCGGGAGCGTGACGGCTCGCCGCGTCGCGTGAGCGCTCAAGTGCTTCGAGCAGCGTGGCGGGGCTTTTACCAGTGGCAGGAGACATCATCGTCAGACGGCGGGAACTACTGCGGGCGGCCTGTTCAGGATTTCCAGTAAATCAGCCCGGCGAAACTCCGCTGAAATTTTACGAGAACTCACATCGGCCGGGTGCTGCCGCTCGATTAGCGCGGCGGTAATCGCATTGATGGCCGCTTGATAGTATCGCTCCTGATTCAGCCCCCAAAGAGTCATCGCCTCGGTAAAATTGCGGTGCGTCAAAGGATCGGCTGGCGACTTCAACTCGGCACGAATTGCCCGATACATCAGCATAGCGACAAAGGTCGAAGCATAGGGCAGAAACTGAGGCGCGTTATCTGCCGCTTGTTTTCGCTTCGTTTCAGCGTAGCGCAATAGAGTCACCGACACGACGACATCGGCGGGACTCAGGGAGGCGGTAAAAATTTCTTCGTAGCGCAATTGAAAGAGCTGATGCGTGCGATACCGGATGAGGTGCGGCATCCCGCGCACGGCGGCAAAAACGGCTTCGGCCGCTTGAGCCGAGGTGATTTCGTTTTGTTTCATGCCATCCATACTGCGCTTGCGCCGGTAGGTGTAGCCGAGTTCCTGCAATCCAAGTTCAAGCTTCCGCTGGATGACATCGTTCGCCTTGCGGTCGCGGAAATCCACGGGGCTCTGGCTATTCGTGGCCTCGGTGATACGCACGACGAGCGCCGGATCGTCCGCGGGCAGTTCGTAGAGACGAACGAGCACAGCGGCATTCGGTGGCTCCGTGCCGGCAAGTTCGCCGAGGACGCGCTGCACTGTCTTGCAGGTCTGCCCACCATTGATCACCTGCAAACCCTCCACGTGAACCGATAGGTCCGTCTGATTCTGGAATTCGTTGTGGCTGAATTTCGTGCAGGTGAAAGTGATTCCGTTATTGTAGAAATAGAAATTATCCCGGTCTGCCGGATCTAGCAGCGTTTGGCGGATGCCCTCATTCACCGGGTTGCCCGTCAGTCCAAGATAGCGCCGCACGTTACGCTCCAGTAGGCGGTCGCCTTGGTCGGCGTTGCGGTTGAAGAGCGCGGCGAGTTCCGTGAGCTTCATCTTGCCGACCAAGACGCGACGGAACTGGAAATTTTCGAGCAACCCCTTTCCGGTCAGGCTGAGGGTCTCCTTCACGGGCTGAGTTGCCTGCTGAGCTTGCAGCAAGGCGTGGTGATTCACGTGCTCCCACTTAACCTGCGACCAAGCCGTGTTGGTGATGAGCTGTTGAGCGTTCGCTTCCCATGTCTTGCCATTGTTGCACAGGATCACGCGAACCTTGGGGATATTCCCGCCATCCGCGATAAGGGAGCGAATCTCCGCCAGCCGTGCTTCCAACCGGGGATTGGCGGGCATCTTTTTGCTCGGATCGAAGAGCGAGCCGAGTGCGCCGATGACTTTCTCAATCCCCGATTGCGGAAATCCGCCGTCGCCATCATCCCGCTTGGCATACTTCCCTTGGAATAGCGTGGTCGTAAACGTGCCGTCCATCACGTCGTCCACGAAGAGGGCATCGATGCCGCAATCGTTTCCGCCGTCCACGAGAGTGTCGAATGCCTCGTCATCGTCCAATTCCAACACTGTTTTCGCGACGAGGAGAACGAAGCACGCCGAGCGCGCTTTGGTCAGGTCATTCTTAATCCCTAATTCGCTCTCCAGTCGGCCGGCGAATTTTTCCACCAGCTTCTGCACCTGGAGGTCGATGATTTGTAGGTCTAAGTCCATGGGGTTGTTTCGACGATTGAGATTTTATTTTTGCGCCGCGCGCGCGACGTGTTTGGCTTTCGTCGTGTAGTGGCAGGCGTTCCAGCGGTCACCGGTGAACTCGTTTCCACCGAGAAAATCGGTGGCTTTTTCGTCCCACGCCCAGAACCACGGGAACTCGTCCCGCAGACGACGGGGCTCTTTACCACGGTCTTTGTCCCACTTCACGTTGGGCTTGATGCGGAGGATACCGGCGTCGCGTTTGCCCGTGGGCAGGTCGCTAGCCATGAAGGGGCGGATGTTTACCCGCACGCTGTCGTTTACATCGGGCTCCCAGCCGATGGGTTGCTCGTGCAGCGGTTTCCAGCGGGCGAAGAGATCGAAGGGCGGTTCACCGGCGAGGATGCCGACGAGACGCGTCTTGAGTTCTTGCGCGGCGGCGAGGCGGTCGGCGGCGCCGGCGGTGCCGTTGCGCACGCCTTCGCTTTGGCGGGAAATCCAATCGCCCAGGTAGGTGTAGGTGAGCTTCTCCAGTCGCTTGCGGCCGGCCCCGCCCGGGGCGGAGAGGTGGTGATAATTGACGAGCGCGGAGAAGCCGCGCGGATTGCCGTCCCAGATATGCCAGATGAAGGGGCGGTGGTGAAAGAGCGCGGAGTGCTGCTCGAAAAACCTATCCCTTAACCAGTCATCGAGGGTCTTATGGCCGTAGTCGGCTGCGGTGAGCAGGGTTTCGAGACGAGCGGGCGACCACTCTGAGCCGTAGGCGGCTGCGAGCAGGCCTTGCAGGCGGTCAGCGGCGGTGGCTTCGCCGTGAATGGCGCTCAGGCAAACAATGCCGTCTTCGTCCGCGAACTTCTCCAAGCCGTCCGCGCCAAGGGCTGGACAATCAGGAAACTCGGAGCCGGTCTGGCGCGGCCAGCGATAGCCGAGCAGGCGCGCGACGGCGACTTGCAAAGGCTCGGTCGCACCGCGCGGATGGCCGGAGAACAGCCATTGCGTGGGATCATCTGAATGCGGCTCGGGTAGGCCGTTCGGGTTTTTCTCAGCCGCGACTTTTTGCCAGTAGGCGAGGTCGAAGGGAATCTTGACCAACGTGGCGTTGGTGACTTTGAGGGCCTGATCCACTTCTCGCACCGCGCGATTAAAATCGGGTGACGAACAAAAGGCCCAAATGGCGGGAAGGTGCGCCGGATCGCGGGGGACGATGGGCGAACTACTGATATCGAATAGTTCGCCTGTATAAACGGTCACGGCAAGTTCGCTCATCATACTGACGAGCACACCTTTTTTCCCCAAAGCTTCTTCGCCTTGTAGTCTTGCCGCTGGATTGTCTCGATGGTCTTGGCCATCGCGGAACCATGAAAATAGATGCTCTCTGCCACCATAGGGTATTGTTGCCTCAACCGTAGTCAGGAAAGGACGCCAAGCAGCACTGATGCTTCCGATTTCCCAAAAAAAGAGCCGATGACGTGGAGAGTCCGCCCCGTGTGAACCATTTGGAGATAGTGCATATCGATCTAAGCGCGGAAGAGGGCTGGGCTCTTCGAAACTAATCCGCCAATCCGGATTCTTTAGCTGCGCTTTCTGACCTACATGGACCAAGGGCATGTTTCGTAGCCCTGAATCCTTATCCTGCGGTGTTTTTTCCTCTGAAACATCAATGCCCGTAAGCGTGTGATCGAGTGATGCTTCATTTCGGCTTAAGAAAATAAGCATCACATTAAAATCCCACATCGGAGTCTGAAATCCCTTGGCCCCCAAGCGCGCGATCAAGTCCCATTCAACCCGTTCCAGTAAATGCTCTCGAAGTTTTTTGTAGGAGCCGAGAAATAGCCAATTCTGCGGGGTCACGAGAGCGGTTGTTCCACCTATTGCACAGAACTCCAAACACCGCAGAACAAAGGCTGTCGCGAGGTCTGCTTTGCCAGCCGGGTAATGGGTTTCGATAAACTCCTTCAACTCTTCGCCCTGATTGCCTCTACCGAGATACGGCACGTTGGTAACAGTGAGATGATAACGCACGGCAAGAAGCTGCGCCGCCCGTGCCAAACCCTGAGCGGTTACACCGCGTTCATATTCTTCCGGAGCCAGTGCGCGTTTCGTGGCGTCCTCGCGAGCGAACGCGGTGTCAAGCATCGCCAGCAAAGGTTCGAGCTTGTCGGCGTGCATCGAGCCGCCGATGAGCCGCGCCGGATTAATGAGGCTGCCGAGGTCGGGCGCTTTTTTGAAAAGGTCGTAGAGTTGCCCGAGGAAGAAACGCAGTTCGCTGCCCGTGGATTCCACCGTTTGCAGCCACTCCTCGCGCGTGCCACCCACGGCCAAGCCGGAACAGGCGATGTGAAGCGGAGGCAGTTTCACAGGGCGGCGGATGAGTTTCCAGCCGGCAAACGCGACGTTGAAAGCGGCGAGCTGGGAGCAGCGCGCATCAATCTCCAAGCCGTGCAGATTGTCGGTGAGCACGGCACGCACTGCCGCCTCGGCGTCGAGCCCCTCCTCTTCACGCCGCATGGCGACGAGAAGCTGGAGCAGCGCCACGAGGATGTGACCGGAGCCACAGCACGGATCAATGGCGCGCAGTTCGCGCACGGTCTGCGGCCAGCCCGCGAAGGCACCGGCGGCGGGCGAGCCGTCTTCCCGGCGCCGCAGGTAGGGCAGCGGGATCGCCGAAGTGCGACCGGCGGCCTCGGTCTTCGCCGTCCACCACGCGCCAAGCGTATTGTGAAGGAGAAACTCCACCATGTAGTGCTCGGTGAAGAGCTGGGTGACGGCGGGAAGCGTGTCGGCGTTGATCTTGTCGCCGGCTTTGTTGACGGCATCTTTTTCCTCAGCGCGCCAAAATTGATAGACCCAGCCGAGACTATCGTCGGCGGTGAAGACGGCGGTATCGAGGCCGGCAAGAATACCCTCCAGCTTCACCCGATGCTCGCGGGCAAAGGTTACCTGCAAGAGCGGGTCGCCGGGGCGGAAGATGCTAGGGAGCATTCCCTGCGCGAGCCGGCTGGCGTAGGTCCAGAGGTCGGTCTTTTCCGCTTCGGCCAGTCCGCGACACTCATCGAGCGTGATGGCGACGCCGGACTCCTCCACGAGCAGGTCGTTTTCGGCGAGGAAGCGCGCAAACAACATTCGGTGCCAGTGCTCATAGGCGCACTCATGGACGATGCGACTAAGGTGGATTTTTTTGTCCGGCATGCGCACATCGCCGAGCTGTTCGGCTCGCGCTTGCAGATGGCGGCGGAGGCGCTGGTCTGGCGGCTCCATGTGCGGGTAGGGCTTGGCCTCATGCACCGCGAGGGCTTCTAACGCGAGACGCGCACCAATCGTGGCTTCGCGACGGGCGAGCAGGACCTCGTTTTCGAGGACGCGGCGGATGGCAGTGGCGAGGGCGGGCATGAAGGATCGGTTTCTCCTAGTCAGGTGATGACGACCGGGCCTTTTTTAACGGCGGTAAGGAGTTCCTGCTCAGTGGTGGCGAGCCAAGCCTTCACGTCCTCCGGGGTGTGGAGGGTGGCGCTGGTGAGGTGGTGCGCCTGCGTTTTCGGCGTGAGCAGGCGAGCGGCGGCGAGGGCGACATTGGCAAACTGCTTGGGCAAGGCCTGGGCGCGCGTCGTCCATGACGGGAGCGGGGCGGCAGCGAGTAGGTGGAGGAGTGAAGACTCGTCACCTACTGCCAGCTCGGGCAAGGCGGCGAGGCCGGCCTCACGCAGAAGTTGCGAGCGCTGCGCCTCGGTGAGCTTGTGCCAATTGCCGCTGCCGGTGAGGGCAACCAATTCGTGGGTGAAAACAGTCTCGCACTCGGCGTGAGCCGCAACGAGGGCAGCGCGGAGGAGCGCCGCGGCGGCCTTGCGCAGTGCCGGCATCGGATCGGTCGCATCAAGCAGGCGGCGCTCATCGCGCACGGCGTCGGCCTGTTTCTGAAGATCGGTGACGCCGGGAAGACTGCGGGCGTGCTCGAGCAGGCGGGCAAGCGCTTCCCAAGCCGGCAGACGCTTGGCGGCGAGGGCTTCGGCCGCGGCCCAATCTACGAAGTTTTTCGCGAGCCCTGCCTGCTGGGCTAGGATCGCGGCGAGTTGGTCGTTGCCACCGAGGCCGCGAAGCACGTCGAGGTGGGCGGTGGCAGGTCTCACGGGCAAGGGCGGCTCGCCGCCGGCGCGAGCGGCGAGATCGGTGAGCTTGGCGAGGAAGTGAGGGGCGGCGGCAGCCTCGTCGCCAGAGTTGCACGGCACAGCGGCGTTTTGGAAGAGACGGCGGAGTTTGATTTTGTCGGCCACCTGTAAGGGCGCGGACTCGCTGCGGAATTCGGTGACGGAGATTTTGTCCTGTCCGAGCTGCTTGGGGGTGAGCGACACCCCGTTGTGCGTGGCGCGCAAGTGGCCCGTGGTGTGCAACGTGATGAGGGCGGCATCCACAGCATCGCGCGGCCAGCCATAGGGGCTTTGATCGAACGCGGCACGGATGTCGCGACCCCGCATACCGGGGCCGACCTTCGCGAGGATCGCCGCGCAAACGGGATGGCGTTCCGGCTTGTCCTTGTGGCCGACAGCTTCAAGCGCGGCCTCGTCGCCGTTTTGGGCGCGGTTTTTCACCGAATCCCAGCGGTCGTGATCGGCGTGGCGGAAGTCGGGGAACAAGCGGTCCAGGGAGGCCTCGGCGGCAGACTTGATCTTCTCGGCAAAAGTTAGATCGAAGCGCTCGGAACCGCCGCCCTGAAACACCTTGCCTGCGCCAACGACGGCTTTGACGAGTTCGTCGCGCCGACGCTCGGACTCGCGGAGGCGACCCGCCATGGCATCGGCGGCCTCGCGGGCGGGCGGTGTTGTGGGAACGCCCTTGAAATCGAGCGTGCCGGCAGCGGCCTCGCAATCAACGATGGCCTTGGCGAGGTCAATGGCGTTGGCATGCGGAAGCCAGGCAAAGATCATCGCGCTGTCTGCGGTAGCGGCGCGGGCATCGGAGACGACCGCGTTTTCGCTTTCCCCCCAACCGTCGCGAATCCAGACGGCGATCTTAGTGGCATCGGGCGCAGGCGCGGTGGCCCCAAAGTGGAGGACAAGGCTGCGTGGCTCTTTGCTCTTGCCGTGGTTGAGATTGAGTTTGCCGATGGCGGATTGACAGCCGGCCTTGAGCAGCTCGGTTCGTTTGGTGCCCTGGGTGGTGAGGTCGGCGTTGAGACGGGTCTGGCGATTGCGAAATTCGCGATCCCACTCGGCGCTCTCGCGGGTTTGCAGGCTGTATTCCTGATCGATTTTGATGAGCTTGCCGGCGGCGGTGAGCTGTTCGAGCACCCGAGGCACATCGCGACGGAGTCCGGGGCCTTCATTGGCCAAATCGCTGATGAGCAGATCGGCGAGCATGTCGGCGGTGGCACGCACCTGAATATCGGCGGCGGCATCGCGGGAGAGTTTGCGAATGAGATAAACGAGCGCGCAGATGCGGCGGGCGAGGCGGCCGTCGGGCGTGCCGTCGTCGAGCTTGCGGATCGTTTCGTCGTGGTCGCGCAGGAGCGCGCCGGTGCGCAGGAGAGTCGCCTGCTGTTGGTCAAAAAAGAAATCGGCCGGGACGACGGTGCCGAGGGGGTTTTCGGCGATGTCGGCTACGGCATCGTGCACGATGCGAAGCTGGGATCGTAGTTGAGAGGTGGTGCCGGCAACATCGACGGCGCGCATAACGTGCTCCCAAAAACGGCGGCGCGAAGGGAGTAGCGGGTAGTCCTCGACTTCGGTGGCGCGGTCATCGGCCCGGTAAGCGATGGAGCTGTTGCTCAGTTGGCGGGTAATTTCACCGGAGTTGGTGTCGAGGCAGTCGCGGATGGCTTTGGTCTTGTCGGCTTTTTTGGCGAGCACCACGCGGCGAGTCACCGTCTCGACATCGGTATCGGAGAGTTCGACGGGGATGGTGAAGCGAGCTTGAAGGCGCTGAAGCAAAGGGGTGCCCGAAGCGAGGGCCGTCTGGCCGGCACCGATCAAAAGGATGCGGCAATCGAACTGTTTGCAGAGGGCTTCGGCGACATCCTGAATCCCGGTTGAGCGGTCTTTATTGTCGTTAATAAAGAGCTGAATCTCATCGAGCACGATAATGGTGCAGGGGATTTTTCCGTCCACAGAGAGAATTTCGCGAATCAGTCGGACAAACTCCTGAGTGGTGATGTCCAGCGCATCGGGAAACTGGGCCTCCAGAAGAGTGCCAACCGCATCGAGGCTTGCGGCAAAGGACGGATGAGCATCGAGGAGCGCCTGCGCGAGCACTGGACTCGCGTAGAGATCATAAAGCTCCGAAATGAAATTGCGGCCGGCCGCCTCGACGTGAGCCTGAACCTTTTTAATGAGACCGTTTTTGCGGAGCCAGAGACAGAACTTGGCAGCAGGCAGAACGTCGGGGAGACCCTTGGATCGAAGGAGGATGCCGAGAACAATGAGGCGGACGCTAAGATCGCCACCGGAAGGCATAGTGCCGGAAGCCGCGTGCAGCCCGCCGGAGCGTTTGCCCAGGACGGAGATTTCCTTGAGGAGATTGGTGACTTCCTCCGGAAGGTTGGCGAGACCGCGAGCGGTTGCGCCATCGGAATCAAACGCGGTATCCACCCAAAGGTAACGAAGCATTTTGAGCAGGTGCGATTTGCCGCTGCCGTAGAACCCGCTGACCCAAGCGGCTGGCTGTGAGGTCGCGCCAAGGTTGTCGATATAGGCCTGGAGAATGCGGACGATGCCATCCTCGTATTGGCCTTCGCAGACGAAATGCTCCAACTCGTAGCGGAGGGTCTGGAGTTCGTTTTCGGTCGTGGCTTCGCTGACGCTGGCGACGCCGTCGTTCTGAAGTTTATGCGCTACGGGATCGCGCGCGAAGAGGTCACGGTTTTTCATGCGTCGAGGAGTCCGTTGAAGGAGGTGATTGGAATGGCCAGGTAGTTCCAGCCATCGCGAGCGTCTAGGAGACGGTAATTGTTGTTATCCCACGTGCCGGGAAAGAGCACAAGTAACTGTCCACGAATATCGGTCCTTACAAGATCGAGAACTTCGGAGAGCCGCGCAAAACCATATAGCGCACCCACCCCGTGGACGGCGACAACAGTGTTTTCGTTGACGCCCTCGGCAATGAGGGCCGCACGCAGTTGCTCGGCAGCATGGATCAGGAAGTGCTTGCGGAGCTTGATCGAGAGCTTCGGAGGACTGTTAAAATAAGTGTCGCGATAGTCCAATGTCGCCATCCACTGGGCGAAGATTGGTGTGAAATCGAAGGCGCGCCAAGACCGGCCCGCGCGGTGGGCCGCCTCCTCAAAAAGATCGACCTTGGCGCGAAGCTTCCGCTCATCCGCCTTATCATAGACGATGAAGGTGGTGCGCTCCGCGCCGGTGAGATTCGTCGGTAGCGGACCAGCGATATGGCTGTGGTAGCGTTGCGCGAGTTCTTCAATTCTTCCCATAAATGAGGCGCCTCTCTTCCGCGGTAAGGAGGGTTGGAAATGTGATTTCGACTACGTCGCCTGAGACCTTCATATCAAGCAACCCCAAGCGTTTTGCGTCCTGAGCCAAGTCTCTCAGTTGCGAGGGGGAGACATCCAGCAAACGAGCCGGAAAGGTCTCAAAGAGGGCTTGGCCACGAGCGCCAAGAATGAAACCTTGGAGGAGGGCATAGGCCCCGACGTAGGCGGTGGGCGAAACCAACCGGCGAAGCTTGTGGCTGCGGCCTTGCAGGTGACCAGACTTAGTCCAGGATGAGGCAGCGTTCCGAACGATTTTGTCGAGGATGTTGTCCTTAAACCGCGCACCGGTAGCGCGCGCGACTGCGTCGGTGAAGCGTTGGCGCGGGATCTGTTCTCCGGCGCTGGCCCGTAACACTGGCTCGGCCGAGTAGCGGAGAAGCGGATCGCGAGCTGAAGCGAGGAGCAAAGCCAGTAAAGGCCGCCCCCGAGTATCACTTTCCCAGAGGTTTCGCATCACACGAAACAGCGCGACGGACGGATCGAGAGCGTAGAGTTCGCCCAATCGTTGATCAGAGGCTCGGCGGGTCGATAGCGTGCGCTTGCTGAGGCAGTTATGCTGCATGATCGCTTCGCGATATTCGGGACGTGTCGTTACGCGGGGGCTGGCCGAAAAGAGCGTGGTTACCTCGTCCAACATAATCGTGCGACTGGTGTGAGTGCCTATCTCACCGGTGCGAAATCCCAAAGCGATTGCCGTCGGGGACAGGGCTTCAATGGGGGTCATCAGAAGCAAAGGGTCCATCTCGCCGGCAAACTAGCCGGCGAAAGTGGCAAGGCGAGTTTAAAAGTCGCGTGTCCGTAGGTCACACGGCGTTCTTGGCCAGGACTCCACGCGCTCCCCGCTCCGATTCCGGCTCCGTCCATTCACTGCGGTCGGAGACGGCTTGGTTCACGCGCTATCGGCCGTCTCTGGCCATTGGTCGCCACGAGCGCGACCATTCGCCATGATTGCTCTCCTTCGCAGGCTCCGGTCGCGACATCGGCGGCCATGCCGCGCTGCCATCTGCACCGACTCCTTCCTCCACTCACGGCCGTCGCCTCCACTCCGCTCCCGCGCCTGCGCGCCGACCGCTCTCGCTCCTTTGAATAGGAGAAGATCAGCCGGGCTTCGCCCTCCGCGTTTCGGATACGCTCAGACGCCGCTGGGCTTCGGATGCTCGCTCTCGTTGCACCGTTGTTCGGTGCGCGCCCACGTCGTGGGCACCTGCGCTCCTCACCCCTTTTGCCGTGGTCACGGCAGTCGGGGCCTAAGCCTGCGGCTCCGGCCATTTCCGCGCTCCCGCGCTCCATCACGCATTCGCAGTGAGCAAAGCCACACCCAGAGGGCTGCCTGATTATAGCACCTGCGCCGGCTGGCAGTCGTCGGCGCGAGCGCCTCCGCCTGTCCGCGCCTCAAGGTATTGCTCGCTACGCTGCGCTCCACCTTGCGCGGACGGCGCTGGGCTCCGGCATCCCCCCGGGGCGGCCGATTTTTCGGTTCGGCTCGGGTGGGGTCCGCGTAGCGCGGCCCGCTACA
>JANXLP010000515.1 GCA_025355125.1 Opitutaceae bacterium
GGGCGGCGGAGCGTGGGCGGCGTAGCGCAGGAGAGAATGCGGACGGGCCGTCCGCGCTCCCATCAGAGATCGTAGAAGGGCGTGCTCTCGTCGGCGCCGACGATGGCGAATTCGCAGGTGCCGAGGGTGGCGCGGACGCCGGCGAGGGCGGTCTCGATGGCGGTGCGGGAATTACAATCGCGCGAGAGGTGCGTGAGGTAGATGCGGCGCCATGACGGGCTGGCGACGGAGGCGAGGAGTTCGCGGACGGCTTCGTTGGAGAGATGGCCGTGGCGGCCGGCGATGCGCTGCTTGGTGGACCAGGGGCGCTTGTGGTCGGCTTTGAGGAGCTCGGAGCAGTGGTTGGCCTCGACGACGACGACATCGCAGGCGCGGATATGCTCGCGGATGTGCTGCGGGGCGTGGCCGAGATCGGTGAGGAAGACGAGCGAGCGGCGGGGCGAAAAGAGATCGTCGGCCTGGCCGGAAGTGAAGCGGAAGCCGACCGGGTCGTGCGCGTCGTGGGGGACGGCGAAGCTCTCGATTTCGAGATCGCGGAAACGGAAGCGGGCGCCGGTCTCGAAGAGTTGCCAATCGGGCTTGTGAGCGGCGTCGAGTTTCGCCTGCACGGCGCGCGAGGTGGCGGGGTTGGCGAAGATGCGGAGGTGCGGGTATTTTTTGAGACCCTCGATACCGGCGGCGTGATCGCCGTGCTCGTGGGTGAGGAAGACGGCGTCGATGCGGGCGAGGGATTCGCCGGCGGCGACGAGGAGCTGCTCGAGTTTTCGCGCGGAGAAACCGGCGTCGATGAGGATGCGCGCGCCCTCGGTGACGAGCAGGGCGGCGTTGCCCGAGCTGCCGGAACCGAGGATGGAAAAACGCATGGGCATGAGGAGAGTGAAAGGAAGGGGGCGATAGCGGTGCGGGCGACAAATCTTTTCCGCGTCGGGCGGGTGGGGGTGGCGGGCAACTCGCCGTGCGGGTTGACCACGCAGGGTTTTATGCTATTTAATGACTCTCCATGCCGAAGAAAACTGCTGCCAAAAAATCCGCTCCGCGCTCCGTGCGCGTGGTTGCGCCGCGCGTGCTGGCGGGCGTCGTTTCGATCACGAGGCAGGTGCATTTCAACTCTGCGCACCGGCTGCACAATCCGACGAAGAGCCAGCAGTGGAACGAGGACCGCTACGGCCTCTGCACCAATCCGCACTGGCACGGGCACAATTATGTGCTGGAGGTGACCGTGCGCGGCGCGCCCGATCCCGAGACGGGCTACATCATGGACTTGAGCGATCTTAAGGATGTGTTGCACCGCGCCGTGGTCGATAAGTGCGACCACCGCAACCTGAACACGGATGTGGATTTCCTGCGCAATGTGATCCCGTCCACGGAGAATCTCGTGATCGCGTTTTGGAACGAGATTGAACCGCTCATTCCCGCAGGCCGGCTGCACTGCGTGCGTCTATTTGAGACGCCGCGCAACTTCGCCGAGTATAACGGCCCGAGTGCCGACTGATTTTCACCCGCGCCAGCTAACCCCGGGATTGTTTTCCGGGGCTACGGTTATCGTCCAACCGCCTGGCGCCCGCCCGACCGCAAAAACCAAAAACGAAATGAAAACGAAACCGATGTATCTCCATCAAACGGCCGGCGGTGTCTCCCCGCTCGTGAACCGCACGTTCGACGCTCAGTTCAAATCCGACGCGGCCTACCGCGACTCGCTGCCGGACATGATGGAAGCGGTGAACGCAGCCGATGGCGCGCGCGTGCCGATCCAGCAGGTGGGCTGCGCGAATTTTCGCCTGCCGCTGAAGTTCAAGGCGGCCAACGGCAAGCTGCACACGCTGGAGACGAGCGTGACGGGCACCGTTTCCCTGCAGGCGGGGCTCAAGGGGATCAACATGGGTCGGATCATGCGCTCCTTCTACGAGCATGAGGATGAGGTGTTCACCTTCGACGTGCTGCGGCGGCTGCTCGTGAAGTATCAGAAAAAAATCGAGACCTTCGACGCGCGTATCAAACTGGGGTTCTCGTATCCGATGCTGCAAGTGAGCCTGCGCAGCGGGTTGAAGGGCTGGCAGTATTATCGCGTGGCCTACGAGGCGACGATGGATCGCAACGGCAAGTTCCGCCGGATCGTGGAGTTTGATTTCGTATATTCTTCGACCTGTCCGTGCAGCGCGGAGCTGGCCGAGCACGCGCGGAATACGCGCGGGGTGTTCGCCACGCCCCATGCGCAGCGCTCGAAGGCGCGGGTGCGCGTCGAGCTGGCGGCCGGGCGCACGATCAGCATCGAGGATCTGCAGCAGCACTGCGCGAACGCGCTGAAGACGGAGACGCAGGTGATGGTGAAGCGCGAGGATGAGCAGGCGTTTGCGGAGCTCAACGGCGCGCACATCAAGTTCGTCGAGGACGCGGCGCGGTTGCTCTATCAGGAGCTGGCGAAAGACAAACGCATCGCGGATTTCCAAGTGGCGTGCTCGCACCTCGAATCGCTGCACTCACACGATGCGGTGAGCGTGATCTGCAAGGGCGTGAAGGGCGGGTTTTCCGCGGATTTCTCCGATTTTCAGTCGCTGATTTGCTGAGGACGGAGCGGAGTTGGGCCCGCGAAACACGCGAAAGACGCGAAAATAGGAGGCGTGTGCTGAGAGGCAGACGGATGAGGCAGCTTTGCTTTCGTGGGTTTGGTGTATTTCGTGGGGAAAATTATGAATAAGCCCGTCGTCCTTATCACCGGTGCGTCGCAGGGAATCGGGGCGGCCATCGCCAAGATTTTTGCGAAGGAAGTGCGCGGCGTGCGGCTCGCGCTGGTGGCGCGGTCGGAGAAGAATCTAAAGGTAGTGGCGCGGGCGTGTGGGAAGCTGGCGAGTGGCACTGCGATGGCGGGCGAGGGGGCGGCGGTGGAGGTTTTTGTCTGCGATGTGAGTGACGACGCATCGGTCGGGGCGATGGCGGCGGCGGTGAAGAAACGTTTCGGTGCGGTGGATGTGCTGATCAACAATGCAGGGGTGTTTGCGGGGGCGACGTTTGCGGAGACGAAGGTGGCGGAGTTTGACCGGATCGTGGCGGCGAATCTGCGGAGCGCATTTTTGGTCACGCAGGCGTTTTTGCCGGCAATGGTGAAGGGAAAGCGCGGCGACATTTTCTTCATGAGCTCGATTGCGGGGCTGGAGGCTTATCCGAACGGCGCGGCGTATTGTGCGGCGAAGTTTGGCGTGACGGGGCTCGCGCAGGTGTTGCGGGCGGAGACGAAGGCGACGGGCGTGCGCGTGTGCTGTGTGCATCCGGGGGCGACGTGGTCGCCGTCATGGAGTGGGAGCGGCGTCGCGGCGGAGCGGATCATGCCGGCGGCGGATGTGGCGCGGGCGTTTTTGGATATTTACCGACTGTCGCGGAACACGGTGGTCGAGGAGATTGTGCTGCGGCCGCAGCTTGGGGATTTGTAGGTGGCGCTGCCGGATCGAACGGCTCGAAAACGGATGGTGATTTGCACGACGGTGGAGGTGAAATTCGTGCGAAACGCTGGGCGGATGGTAAAATCCTGTTGGGCTGGAAATTTTAAATTATTGGGAGCCAGTTGCTAGAGGATTAGGAGCGGGTTCGGCACGCTTATCGCAATAGAGCGGGCCACGTATGAATACTTCCAACGCCTTTGGTTTCTCCCTCTTCGGGCTCATGATGGCGCTACTGCCTTTCGTCGCGCCCGGCGCGTTTCTCCCCACCGGATTTGACGGCACGAGCACGCGTGCGCTTTGGCTCGAGGTGGTGGGCCTTTCGCAGGTGGCGATCGGCGCGGTGTGGCTCGGGCAGGTGACGGTCACCAAGTTTGCTGATCGTCTCGCGACCTTCGCGCTGCCGACGCTGGACCGCTCGCCGCTGGCGACGGGCGATTTTCGCAAGCAGACGGTCTGAACTGATGCCGCGCTCTGCGACCGACGGTCTGATTGATGAACCGACGCACGCGTGGGACCCAGGGTGGTGGCCCTAGGCGGTGGGCGTGGTCTTCGGAATTGGTCACAATAAAGTGGTTTGCCGTCACAGAGGGCGTGCAATTTTTAGGGAAATGGGTTCCGTCGGCCGCGTTCAGAAATAGAACGCGTAACCAGCCCCGACCTTGAAAATCGAAGTCATATTTTCGTCCCGTTGGGGCGGCCGTTTTTTTGGCGGTCTGGTGGTCGTGGGCACTAGCGTAGGCTGGGCGGGGTGTGCATCGCCGCAGACGGCGTCGGTCGGGAGCGCGAGCGTGGAAAATTTCCGACTGACCAAAATCGCGCCGGTGCCGACGCTCGTGGCGACGGGGCGTGAACTCGCGGCGGCGGAGCAACACGCGGTGGGTGACAGCGCCTGCTTTGCGCTGAGCGGAGCGGGGCACTCG
This sequence comes from Opitutaceae bacterium, assembly GCA_025355125.1. Classification (GTDB taxonomy): domain Bacteria; phylum Verrucomicrobiota; class Verrucomicrobiia; order Opitutales; family Opitutaceae; genus Tous-C4FEB. Next base: position 4,355 of record JANXLP010000515.1, read on the forward strand.
ATGGCGCCGATCTACGCGAGCGGCACAGCGATCGTGGTGCGGGAGAAAAGCTACCGGCTGTTGCGCGCGGGGCAGGTGGTCGTTTACCGCAATGGGCGCGGATGTTTTGTGGCGCATATTTTGGTGGAGGAACTCGCCGAGGGCTGGATCGCGATGGGTTTGAACAATGCGCGGCCCGATGGGGAGTTGGTCACAGCGGAGAATTTTGTCGGGGTGGTGATAGCGGCTTACGCGTCGAGCCCGACGCCGGCGGCAGCCCAACGGGCGGCGCGGCAGGCGATCAAGGACGGGGTGGAAAACGGCACGCGGACGGCGTCGTTGCCGTAGGCGGAAACGCGCGGCGCACGAAAGGTCTGCGGGGGCGCTTGCTTTGGCGGCGGCGGGCACGCATGAATTTTTGCGCTTTCACTTTTACCCTTATGAACCCTGAGGAATTGAAGAAAACGATGTCGAGCGGGCTGCTGTCGTTCCCCATTACGGATTTTGATCCGGCCGGCGATTTTCGTGCCGGCACCTATGCGAAGCGGCTGGAGTGGCTGATGCCGTATGGAGCCACGGTGCTCTTCGCGGCGGGCGGCACGGGGGAATTTTTCTCGCTCACGGCGCAGGATTTTTCCGCGGTCGTGGGCACGGCCGTGAAGACGTGTCGCGATGGCGTGCCCATCGTCGCGGGCGCGGGCGGGCCGACGCGGCAGGCCATCGCGTTTGCGCAGGAGGCGGAGAGGCTCGGCGCACAGGGGATTTTGCTGCTGCCGCACTATCTCACGGAGGCGGGCCAGGAAGGACTGGCGGCGCATGTAGAGGCAGTGTGCCGCTCGGTGAAGCTGGGTGTGATCATTTATAATCGCGGCGCGTGCCGGTTGCAGGCGGAGACGCTGATGAAGCTGGCGGAGCGTTGCCCGAACCTCGTGGGATTTAAGGACGGCATCGGCGAGATCGAGTTGATGGTGACGATTCGCCGGAAGCTCGGGGATCGTTTCGCTTATCTGGGCGGTTTGCCGACGGCGGAGGTTTACGCGGCGGCCTACAAGGCGCTGGGCGTGCCGGTGTATTCTTCGGCGGTGTTTAATTTTATCCCGAAGACGGCGATGGAGTTTTATCGCGCGGTGGCGGCGGATGATCAGGCGGCGATGGGGCGGCTGCTCGACACGTTTTTTCTGCCGTATCTGGAGATTCGCAACCGGAAGCCCGGCTACGCGGTGAGCATCGTCAAGGCGGGCGCAAAGATCGTCGGCCGCGATGCGGGGCCGGTGCGAACGCCGCTGGTGGATCTGAGCGCCGACGAATCGGCGCAACTGGCCACGCTCATCCACGCGCTCGGGCCGCAGTAAGGCGCGCGCTTCCGCTGATGAACGTGTCTGTTGCACCGGGCCAGGAACCGCGCACGCGCGTGCGCTACG
>JANXLP010000518.1 GCA_025355125.1 Opitutaceae bacterium
CCCCGGCGCCTACACCGCCCAAGTCACGGGCGTCGGCGCCACCACCGGCCTCGCCCTCGTCGAAGTTTACGAACTGCCGTGAGGTGGGCCGTGCGCTCCGCCGCGCGGCCATTTCCCATCCGCGCCCCGTCCACCCAACTCTGGCCCTCCGATGAACCTCCGCCGGCTCCTCGCTCTCCTCGCGGTCGCCGCGCTCATCCTCGCGCTCGCGCTGGTCCTGCGCCGTGCGCCCACGCCGCCGACGCCATCCGCTCCCACCCCCGCCGCGCCGGCGACTCCGCCCATCTCCGCCGCCGCCAAGCCTGACCTCACCGCCCTCGCCACCGCGCAGCGCATCGCCGATCCCCGCCAACACGCCGTTGAATTCGGTCGCGCCTTCCAAGCGCTCCTCGGCGCCGACCTCGACTCCGCGCTCGCTACGCTCCGCGCGCTCCCGCGCGGCCGCGACTACGACCTCGCGCTCAACCTTCTGCTCGATGCGCTCCACCGGCGCGACCCCGAGCGCGCCCTCGTGCTCGCGCGGGAACTCGCCACCACCCGCGAGCAGACCGCGATCTACTCCGTCTTCTTTGACGCCTTCGCTCGCGAGCAACCCGCCGCCGCCGTCACCCGCCTCGCCCTCGTCCCCGCCGGCCCCGCCCGCGAAAACGCCCTCCGCGCCCTCGCCAGCGTCTGGCTCCGCGCCGACGCCCCCGCCGCGCTCGCCTGGGCGCAAAGCCTCCCGCCCACCGACCGCGCCCCCGCCCTCGAAAGCGCGTTCCGCGAACTGACGCTGACCGACCCCCTCCAAGTCATCGACCTCGCCCAAAAATCCCTCACCGGGGCCGCGCTCGAACGCACGCTCTTCCACGCGCTTCAGCAAATCACCACCACCGATCCCGCCGCCGCCGCCGGCCTCGTGACGCTCCTCCCGCCCGGCGAAACCCAGACCCGCGCCGCCCTCGACATCGCCCGCGCCCTCGCCGCTAAAAACCCCGCCACCGCCCTCGATTTCATCGGCCAACTCCCCGCCGGCCCCGCGCAAACCCTCGCACTTAACAACGCCCTCACCAGCTGGTCCGTCACCGCTCCGTCCGCCGCCGCCCGATACGTCTCCGCTCTGCCTCCCGGCGCCGTGCAAGACGCCACCGCGTCCCACCTCGCCGCGCTCCTCGCCCGCGAACCCGCCAACGCCCTCGCCTGGGCCCAATCCCTCCCCGCCGCCACCGCCCGCGACGCCGCCCTCGTCAGCATCGCCTCCGTGTGGGCGCAGACCGATCCCGCCGCCGCCACGCGCTGGGCCAGCACCCAACCCGCCGGCGCGACCGCTACGACCGCCCTCACCGGCGCGCTCTCCTACTGGCTCCTCACCGATGCTTCGGCCGCCCGTGATTTCGTGACGACGCTCTCCGCCGCGATCCAACCCGCCGCCGCCGCGTCCATCGCCCCGCAGCTCGCCCAACGCGACCCGACCGCCACGTTCGCGTGGGCGCAGACTCTCGCCGCGCCCGCCGCCCGCGAAGCCGCCGTCACCGCCGCTTACACCCGCTGGCTCGACAACGCCCCCGCCGCCGCCCGCACCTGGCTCGCGACCGCGAATCTCGCCCCCGATCTCAAAGCCAAACTTGGCGCGCCTCCTTCGGGAAAGTAGGGCCGCCTGGATGCCGGCTTCTTCATGGCTGCGGCATCCTGCCGCGGTTCCGACAGACCCCCAGAAACACCCCATGAAACTCGCGGTCCTTTTCGTTCTGTTCTGCGCGCTCTGCGCGACGGGCTTCGCCGTCGAGGCCGTGATCGACGAGCCCCGGGCAAGCCTCCGCCTGACTCTGGTCGAAAAATACTGGCGGCAGGGCGCGAACGACGGCCCGCGCCGCCATCCGTCAGATCCAGGCCGAAATCTCCTCCGGTAAACTCAGCGAGGCGCTCACCAAAATCGAACGCCTCGAACTCGCCGCCGGCATCACCGCCGGCGGCACCCTGATGTTTGGTCAACGCGTTTATCACCCCACGCCCGCCATGCAGACGGCCTACGAAAAAGCCCGCCGCCGGCTTGAAGCCGCCATGCAGACCGGTGACGAAGCCCGCGTCACCGACGCAGTCTCAGCCGTGCGCAGCGCCCTCGGCGTTCAAGCCGGCCTCTCCGAAATGCCTCTACCGGGAACGCGCGCCGATCCGCATCCGCTCACCGAAGCGGAGGCGACCGGACTTTTTATGAGCGCGCTCAAAAACCATCCGACCTCAGCCGCGCTCGCGACCGGCACCGCCGTGCGCTCGCTCGAACCGCGCGCCTACGCCAGCCTCGTCATGGCCGTCTGTGCGTTGCGCGACGCCATCGCCCGTCACCAGCCCGCGGACCTCCCGCTTGCCGACACCATCGTCCGCGTGTCATGTGATTTTCTCGCCGGCATCCAGCAGCCCGACGGCCATCTCCCGACTCCCGATGTGCGCGGTATGAACGCCTCCATCACCGACCATCTCCAGGGCGAGGCCGATAGAAACCCCGCATCGCTGAAAGATGGTTTTTTCATCGGCATCCCCGCCGACGGGAGCGCCCAGTTCGACAACGGCGAAGGCGGCCTCGCCCTCCTCGCGGCGGCGGCCACCTATGGGAATCCCAAATGGCGCGCCGCCGGTCTGCGTGCTGCTGATTGGACGCTCACCCAGCCGTGTGTGCGCAATTTCAACTACAACGCCTTTTCGCTCACGCTCTGTGCCCGCGCCTACGCCGCCACGCAGGACCGCACGTATCTCGATTTCGCCCTCGCGCGCTGGCGCGTCTGCGTCGCGCCCGGCCAGCTCAACAGCGGCCGTTGGGTCGATCCGCACAACGCCAAGACCGTCTATCACCTGATCCTCGTCCGCGCCGCCCAAGAGCTCTTCGCCGCCACCCCCGCCACGGAGACCGCCGCCCGCGCTCAACTCGTGCGCGCGACGCGTCTGGGTGTTACGAGCGTGATCGCCGAGTTCTCCTCCGTGGGCGTGACCAACTTCAGTTACGCCTTGGGCGTGCTGGTCCGGCAGGCGCAGATCGACCCGCGCCCCGATGCGCAGTTGCGCCCGACCATCGAACTCGCGGCCTCTGTCGCCTACGCCAAGGCGACCCGTGGGGCGGCCCCGACGTTTGGCGTGCAACCGCTCGAACTCGCGTTTCTGCGCGATGCATGGCAATCCCGCCCGGGTGTTCCGGTCGACGCCAAGTAGTCAGCTTCCACCTGGGCGCTCGCTCGGTTGCTTTCATATCCGCGTTGCCTCACGTCTCGACACCGTGGGCCGCACCCGCAAAGCATTGCGCTGATGAAAATACGTTTTGCTTTCTTAATCCCCGCCTTAGCCGCACTGGCGTTCACCGGTTGCCAGACTGCAACCACTCCGCCCGCCGAGAAACCCGCCGCCTGGACCACCATGTTCAACGGCAAAGACCTCACCGGCTGGAAATCCAGCGAAGAGGCGCCCGGCGTCTTCACCGTCGCAAACGGCGAACTCAAAGTCAGCGGCGGCCGCGCGCACCTCTTCTACGGCGCCGACGGCAACGCCTCGTTCAAAAACTTCGAATTCAAGGCCAAGGTCAAAACGACCAAGGGCTCCAACTCCGGCATCTACATTCACACGATGTTCGAGGCGAAGGGCTGGCCGACCAAGGGCTATGAGTGCCAGGTCAACTCCACCCACACCGACAAGAAGAAGACCGGCGGCCTCTACGCCGTGAAGGATGTCATGGATATCGCCCCAAGCACCGACGACGTATGGTTCGACTACTACATCAAGGTGGACGGCAAACGCATCGTCATCCAGATCGATGGCAAGACCACCGTGGACTGGATCGAGCCCGCTGACTGGGATCCATCGAAGACGCTCAAGAACATGGACGGCCGCAAACTCAGCGCCGGCACCATCGCGCTCCAAGGCCACGACCCGAAGAGCACGACCTACTACAAAGACCTCGCGATCCGCGCGCTGCCCTGAGCCGCGCCGGTGCCGGGGCGGCCGAACCGCTCGGAAGCGTCAGGCGCTGACCGGACTTCGCCGGCCCGAGGGCTGGCTGAGCTGAGCGGGCACGCGGCGGACGCGCTCGGCCCATGAGCGAATCACCGGGAGCGCGAAGACGCGGTCGAGCTGATATTCGCGCGACGCGCTGGCGATGAACCAGTTTGCAAAATCAACCCGGTGAACACCGAAAAGATCGGGCATCAAGCCGCGCACGTCCGGCCGGATCGAGTGCAAGTAGGCACCGAGTTCGGTGACGGCGGGCGCCAGATTCTCAGCCGGGGGATCGGCCATGGCGGGCGAATTGAGCCAGGCGAGGAACGAACCGTCACCGGCGACGGCCGGATCGGGCCAACGCCGGCGCATCTCCTCGGGCAGACTCAGATAGGCGCGCACCAAAACTCGGGCATTGGGCGTGCCGTCGGAGAATTTTTCCGCGTCCGAGAACGGGTTCTGCGACACGAAGCAGTTAGGCAGGCCGTATTCTTGGCGGGCGTTGAAGAGAAACCAGTCGTAGAAATCGCTCCGCTGCACCCCAAAGGGATCGGGAAAGGCCGCCTGCAGATCGGAGCGCACCCGGTAGATGTAATGCGCGAGTTCGGTCATGACCGGCGTGACCTTTCCGCCTGCGGGGTCCGCCGCCGCGGGGCGGTTCAGCCAGTTGAAAAAAGAGTCGGCCGAAACGGCCCGAGGATCGAGCCAGCGATCACGGCGGTCAGGCGCGAGATCGAAATAGGCTTTCATCAGCACGGGCGTGATCGGCGTGCCGTTGGCGAATGATCGAGTCTCGCCGAACGGGCCGACCACGCGGCCTGGAACCGGCCTGACGGCGTTGGCCGGGTTGCGCTCGTCCATCGTGTAGCCCAAGGCTTCAAACTGCGCCGGATAGGGGTCCAGCGTGATGAGCGCATTCTTGAGCCTGGGCGAGAGAGCGACCCGCCAACCACCGACCCCGCCCTGGCGGATGAGCGTTTTCTCGGGATCCAACAGTGACTGCATGAGGCCCAGCTCGCATCCGCACAGCGCGAGTTGTAGCCGGGCGCTCGGCATCGGCAGAATGGAGTCGGTCAGATCCGTGAGAGCGGTGACCGGGCGGTTCCACAGATCCTCATAACGCACGGTCACGGTGCCGGGTTGGTCGAGCCATGTGATCGAAATGTTGAGGTAAAGATGAAAGCTGCGCTCGACAAACGTTTCGGTGTGCTCGCCGGCGACCTTACTGCCTTGGCTCAAAATCGACGCGTCCTGCGTCAGACTGCCGAAGTCGGGGGACTTTTGCGACCGGCGCTGCCGCATATGGTGCCATAACGAGATCAGCACATCGCCCGGGTGCCGCACGACGCTGACGAACGCCACATTGTTGGCCGCGCCCCAATCGAGAAGACGCTGTTTCGGCAGGTAATGTTGGTGGCCGACCCAGCGTGGGCCCGCGGCTTCGGCCTCGGCTTGGTCAAACTCCGGTTTGAGTTCTACCAGCGGCAGGTCGTAAACATCGGCGAGCAGATGCTTGACCCACGTGTTGCCGGTTTTCGGTGTGCCAACAACGATGATCTTCAACGTTTCCGACCGCCGTGGCCCGAAGGACGGACCGCACGGGTCGGAGTCAAGGCCTCGTGTCAAAACTTCCAACGGCTTTTTTGAAACTCTGCGATCAGCGTCGAGGCTCATGAATAGTATGCAATTGAACTGAGCAGACGGAATACCAATAGCAACGGGGTTTTAGGTCCCGACGGCGCCCAGCCGGTGAATGAACGTATAATCTCCCGATGGGCATTCCGTTTTTGAACAGACGAGGCCATTTCAGGAGTCCAATGGATACTGATTCGAGGTGGCTTTTTTCTTCGGATCGGACCCCGTTCGCTTGCCCGAGACGGCCGCCGCGATGTCCCGTAAAAACGTTGGGCGCGGTGGCGGGGGGCGAACCGGCCGGCGGCATCTTCGCTGAAGTCAGCGCCGGGGCCGGCGAGGCGGAAGCGAAGGTTGATATGGGGATGCTGGTTGATGAAAGGATCGACGGCGCCGGCGGCTTCGGAGTTACGTAGGGGCCAATGTTTTTCCGCAAACCCCGCCGCGTCTGCCCCGATCCCGCGCTCGACGCGCTCCTCGTCTCGCCCGCGATGATGGTCGATCCGTATCCGATCTACCGACGCCTGCGCGACGAGGCGCCGGTGTTCTGGAGCGACCAGTGGCAGGCCTGGGTCGTAAGCCGCTTCGACGACGTCGCCGAGTCGCTGAAAGACAAAGAAAACCTCTCCAACGAAAACCGCCAGGGGCTGCTCTTCGCCGGCCTCACCGATGACGAACGCCAGCAGCTCTGCCCGCTCCGCCACTACTTCGCCCAGAAGGATGTGATCGGCTCCGATCCGCCCGACCACACGCGCATGCGCGCGCTCGTGCAAAAGGCGTTCACGCCGAAAACCATCTCCGCCCTCGAGCCCCGCATCCGCGAACTCGCCGAGTCCATGATCGCGCCTGCCGTCGCCAGCGGGCGTTTCGATTTCATCCACGAGGTCGCGCACCCGCTGCCGGTCATGTTGATCGCCGAGATGCTCGGTGCGCCCACGGCGGACCGGCATCTCTTTAAAAAGTGGTCGTCTGACATCCTCGCGTTCCAGGGCACCGGCCGCACGACCTTCGGCCCGGCGATGATTTCCCAAACCAGCCTCGTCGCGATGTTCACCTACATGAATGCGCTCATCGACGAGCGCCGCGCGCGTCCGCAGGACGATCTCATCACCGCCCTCGCGCTGGCGGAGGAGGGCGGCAAGGGCTTCACGCGCGACGAGCTCCTCGCCACCTGCAACACGATCCTCACCGCCGGCCACGAGACCACGACCAACCTCATGGGCAGTCTCGTGCATCTGCTGCTCACGCACCCCGAGCAATGGACCGCGCTCAAGGCCAACCCCGCGCTCATCCACCCCGCCATCGAGGAAGCCCTGCGCTACGAAGCGCCGAAGCAGCGCAATTTCCGCCGGGTCAAAAAAAGCCACACGTTCAACGGCGTGGAGTTCGCTGAAAACGAAATGGTTTTCCAAGTCATCGGCGCCGCCAACCGCGACCCCGCCAACGTGGAGAATCCCGAATCCTTCGAAATCCGTCGCCCGAAGATCGACCACCTCTCCTTCGGCTACGGCATGCATTTCTGTGTCGGCGCCCCGCTCGCGCGCATGGAAGCCCGCGTCGTCCTCGAAACCCTCATCAAGCACCTGCCCGACGCCCGCCTCGTCCCCGGCAGCATGACCTGGCAAGAGCGCGTGCAGTTCCGCGGCCCGGGGCGGCTGGTGATCGAGCGCGGCGGCTGATTTTGAAGTGGGCTGTGCGCTCCGCGCGCGGCCTCAGTCGGTTTTAAGAAATTCTTTGTTCGGTTTTCAATCGGGCGGTTGCCATAGGGAAACCATGCCGGACGACGTCACCCTCCTTCGCCGCTACGCTTCCGACCACGCCGAGGACGCGTTTGAGGAGTTGGTGCGCCGGCATCTCGACGGCGTTTATTCGGCGGCGCTGCGGCGCGTGGGCGGCGATGTGCATCACGCCGAGGATGTCGCGCAGCAGGTGTTCGTGGCGCTCGCGACGAAGGCCGAGGCGGTGGCGCGGCACGTGGCGATCACGGGCTGGCTTTACACGGCGACGCGTCACGCCGCCGCCAACATTGTCCGTGGCGAACGTCGGCGGAAACAGCGCGAACAGGAGGCCCATACCATGCACGAAGATTCTTCTCCGGCCGCTCACGAAGCGGATTGGAGCCGCGTAGCGCCGGTGCTCGACGAGGCCATCGACGAGCTGGCGGAAACCGACCGCGTCGCGATCTTGGCGCGCTTCATCGACCGGCGGGCTTTTGGGGAAATCGGAGGGATGCTGCGCATCAGCGAAGATGCGGCGCGGATGCGCGTGGAGCGGGCGCTCGACCGACTGCGGGCGCTGCTGGCGCGGCGGGGGATCGGATCGACCTCGGCCGCGCTCGGACTCGCTCTGGCCAACCACGCGGTCGCAGCGGCGCCCTCGGCGCTGGCGAGCACGGTGACGGCGTCGGCGGTCGCCTCGTCAGCCTGAGTCGTCGGCGTGGGCGCGGCGGCGGGGATTTTCGGATTTATGAGCACAACCAAACTCGGCGTGGCGGGCCTCGTGGCCCTGTTGGTGATGATCGGCGTCGTGATTCACCAGCGGCAGGAGCGGGGATTCGCGGAACAAGCGCTGGTCGCGGCGCGCACCGAACAGACGGCGCGGCTGGTTGCGTTACGGGCCGACAACGAGCGTGTGCGGGCGGTCGAGCAGGAGACGGCGCGGTTGCAGAAAGCTGCCGAGGAGGCGCGTGCGGTCGTCGTAGCGCCGCCGGCACCGGTTTGGGACCCGACGGAAGAAGGACGGGCGTTTCTTGGGCGAAATCCCGAGGTGAAGCGCGCGCTCGCCAATTACGTGAACGCGAGTCTGCGTTTTCAATATGCGCCGATGTATCGAGCGCTCGGTTGGACGGACGAGCAGATCCGGCGGTTTGAAGAAACGCGCGGCCGAGGCCATACGATGGGTTACCCAGCCGGAAATGGAAAATTCATGTCCATGCCCTATGGTGTAAAAATCGATCCTGCTGAGTATGAAAATGACTACAAAGCTGCGATGGGCGGTGAAGAAAATAATCGTCGCTACTCAGAATTTAGTCGAGTGGCGCAGGCGCGGGAAGTCGCGGCCGACGTCGCGAGCGCGTTGTATTTTACGGAGACGCCGCTGACGCCCACGCAGGCGGATCAAGTCGTGAAGAGTTTGGTGGAGAGTCGGAATTCGGGCGCGGCAGCGAAAGTGAGCCAGTATGATTGGAACGCCGTCATGGCGAAATCGGAGGGAACGCTGACAGCTCCGCAATTGGAGATTTTTGCCGCGAAACGCGCGCGTGATCTCTTTCAACAAGCCCTCAATCGTCCGCGGGATGCAGAAGGGAAAGTGATCGTTTCGCCCACCAACCCTAGGAAATAATCATCATGCGCACGAAAGCTTATTTCCCGATGATATGCGCAGCCGCTTTGGCCGTATTAGGCGGTCTGGTTTGGCGAGACCTCAGAGCGACGCGTGAGGCCGAACGGGCGAGAGAAGAAATCTTGGCCCGTGTAACGGGAGCGGCCGCCGACCGCCGGCAGGTGGAGCAACGGCTCGCCGCTGCGGGTGAAGAGAAGAATCGAGCGCAGGCGGCGCTGGATGCGTTGAAGCAGAAGCCGATGACGCCAGCTGCAAAAACACCGACGGTGGCTGTGCGGGAGCAAGGAAGCATCCTCGCGATCATCCGTAATGAACCCGATGCTGAGGCGTTCTATATCGCCAGTCAGCGGGCGGATCTTGCCGCGAAATACGGACCGTTGATCCGTGCGCTCAAGCTCACGCCCGAGGCGGCGGCGAAGTTTCAGGATGCGTTTATCAAGAAAGAAGAAGACCAAATGGATCTGGCGGCGCTTCTCCGCATGCCGGGTGGAGAGACTAATGGGAAAGCCCTGATGGAATTCCAGGCCAAGTCCCAGGCGGATTACGAGGCGAGCCAGCGCGCCGTGTTGGGCGAGACGGGCTACCAGCAGTTGCAGGACTACGAACGCACCGCGAGCACGCGCAGCATGATAAGTGCGGTTGCGGGGGTGGCGGCGGTGGAGTGCGCGCCGTTTACGCCGCAGCAGGCCGATGCGCTGGTGCAGGTGATCGCCGGTGCGAGCGAGAATTACCGCAAGGGCTATCAGGCCAATCACAACGACGTCGATTGGAGCGCGGTTGAGGCGCAGGCGCGGACGATTCTCTCGCCCGAACAGTTCACGATTTTCACCACGATGGACCCGGGGCCGTCGCGGGCCGGTCTTTTGCAGACGCGGATGTATGCGCTCGTCGCGAAGGCGACGAAAACGGAAGCGACGAAGAACACCGAGACTCCGGCCAAGAAACCCTGAAATTACTGAGCTGTGCAAAAATAAGGTGACGTGTGGTTTTCAAGTAGGGCGGACTTCAGTCCGCCTGCTGCGCTCCGAAAAGCCGGACTGAAGTCCGCC
>JANXLP010000548.1 GCA_025355125.1 Opitutaceae bacterium
TGACCTTGTTGAAACGCGAAGTGGCGCTGCCGTGGGAAACAGCGCTCGCCTGGCTGGGCTGGCCTTTGCCGTCGAAGAACGAGCCACCAAGCGTGTAGTCGGCGGAATCGCAGATCGCGGCGCAGGAGTTCCAGAATTCCTGCGTGTTCGACTGGTAGGCGACGTCGCGCAGCGGCCCGACGATTTCGCCGTTCTTAATCTCGTAGAACAACTGGCCGCCGAACTGGAAATTGTAGCGCTGCTGATCGATCGAGTAGGAACCGCGGCCAAAGATGTAGATGCCCTTTTCGACGTCCTTCACCATCTGCGCCGGCGTCAGCGGCGTCTTGCCCGGCTGCAGCGAGACATTCGGCATGCGCTGGAATTGCACGTCGGACCAGCCTTGCGCGTAGCTGCAGCCGTCGCTCGCTTTCTGGCCGAGGATATGGGCCTGGTCGCGGGTCTTTTGATAATCGACCAAGATGCCGTCCTTGATGATGTCCCACTTTTTGCAGGGAACACCCTCGTCGTCGTAGCCGACGGCGCCGAGCGAGCCGGCTTCGGTTTTATCCGCAACGAAGTTCACGATCGGGCTGCCGTATTTGAAACTCTTACTCTCCCATTTATCGAGCGTGGCGAAGGATGTGCCCGCGAAGTTCGCCTCGTAGCCGAGCACGCGGTCGAGCTCGGTCGCGTGGCCGACTGACTCGTGAATCGTGAGAAACAAGTGCGACGGATCGAGCACGAGGTCGTATTGCCCCGGCAGCACCGACTTAGCTGAGAGTTTCGCCCGCGCCTGCTCCGCCGCCACCGTGGCGTCCTCAATCATGTCGTAGGAATCGAAATAACGCGTGGTCACGCCCGCGCGTTTGCCTGAAGCGAGACCGGCGAGATATTCGTAGCCGCGCCCGCAGGGCGAACTGAGCGCGTTGCGCGTCTGGAACTTTCCCGACTTCGGATCGATCACGGTCACGGTAAACGTCGGCCAGATGCGGTGAATGTCCTGATCGATGTAAGAGCCGTCGGTGCTCGCGAAATACTTCTGCTCGTTGATCTGAAACAACTGTGAGCTGACAAAGTTGGCGCCGCCCTTCATCGCGGCGGCATTTACCGCGAGAAGCAATTCGGCTTTCTCCGAGAGTGGCACGGTGAAGGCATTGCGCGTGAGCGGCGTCTTCCAGCTCACCTCGCCCAGCCCTTTTTGCGGCGCAAGCACCACCGGCTCGGTCTGCAGTTTGGCGTTCGCCTTGGCGATCGCGACAGCTTCAACGGCGGCACAGGCGATGGAGTCCGGCGTGAGCAGATCCGTCGCCATGAAACCCCACGCGCCGTCCACGATCACACGCACACCGGCGCCGTAGCTCTCGGTGTTGGCTACGGTTTCGACGCGCGACTCTTTCGTGGAGACGGACTGGTTGAGATACCGGCCGATGCGCACATCGACATAGCTCGCGCCGCGCTTGGTGGCGGCGTTGAGCGCGGCGTCGGCGAGTTGCTTCTTGGTCGCCGCTGAGATCGGGTCTTTCGCCGCGAGTGCCGCAGCGGCGGAGGTCCATTGGGGCAGGAGCAACGCACCAGCGGTGATGAGGCCCGTGTTTCCGATAAAGCGACGGCGATTCATGCTGGGGAAAACTCAGACGGCGTCGGAGAGGCTGGAGAACGTGAAGTCACGGATCACCATCGGCGGCACGAGACAGCCGTTCGCGCGCTGCGGGCGACCGAGCGCCTCGACGTTGTTGAGCATGATCACGGGACTCTCGTTGAAGCGGAAATTCTTGATGGCGTATTTGATCTCACCGTTCTCGACGTAGAACGTGCCGTCGCGGGTGAGGCCGGTGAACAACAGCGTCTGCGGATCGACGGGGCGGATATACCACATGCGCGTCACGAGCACGCCACGCTTCACACCCTTCACGAGTTCATCGAGGCTGGCGCCACCGCCGGCCATGATGAAACCGGATGCGCCTTCGAACGCGCCCACGCTCGGCGCCCGGCTGCCCATGCGCGGAGTGCCGCCGTCGGCGATGCCTTTTTTTTCCGCCCAGTAGCGCTCGTAGGCGAGATTGGTGACGACGCCGTTCTTGATCCAGTCAACGGCCTTACGTGGACGACCGTCGCCCGACCACGCATCGCCGGGGATTTCCGGATTCATCGGGTCGTAGGAAATATTAACCTGCTCATCCATCAGCTTCTCACCGAGACGGCTGCCGCCGCCGGGCTTGCTGAGGAAGCTCCGACCTTCGTCGGTCTGGCGAGCATCCATCGCGGAGATCATGTGTCCGATCAAATCGACCGACGCCGCAGGCTCAAGAATAACGGTGTATTTGCCGGGCTCGATGGCCCTGGTCTCTTGCGAGCGCAGGGCTTTCTGGATCGCCAGCTCGGACACTGAACCCGTGTCCATCTTTGACACATCGTTGAAATCGCAGACGCCATAGCCCGAGCCTTTGCCGTCAGCCGTGCGAATCGTCACCGAGAAATCGGCGCCCGAGCTCTTCTGATAACCGAAGAGGCCGGCGCTGTTCGCTACCGCGGTGAAACCGGAATAGTCCTGCTGGAACCCGGCGGCAGTGAGCCCCTTCGCCTTGCAGGGATTGATGCTGGCCGCGGCCGCGGAGGCGCGGAAATCGGGCGTGATGCCCGCGGTGCTGTCGAAATACGCCTTGGGCGCAAGGTAGGTTTGCGGTCCGAGGAGTTTCACGTGCTCCGGATTCTCGGGCGCAACGCGGGCGAGTTCTTCGGAGCGGCGGACGACTTTCCCGAGGGACGCATCGTCGAATTCGTTGAGCGAGGTCGTGCCGGATTTTTTACCAAAGCTCGACTGCACGCCAATGGAGAGCGTATCAGCCGCGCCGCTCGTGGAGACGGCGTTGCGCGCAAACCGCAGATTGCCCGTGCGGCCGCCGGAGAGCGTCACCTGACACTCGTCGGCTTTGAAATATGAAAGGACTTTTTGCAGAAGGGCTTTTGCCTCGGTTTCACTGAGAGTGGCCATGACGGAAAGGGGAATTTTTAAGAAGAGGGGTTGAGCGACGTGAACGTGGCTTAGATCTTACGCGCCGTGTTGATGACATTGACCTTGTTGAAGCGCGCCGTGGCGCTGCCGTGCGAGACGGAGCTGATCTGGCCGGGCTGGCCCTTGCCGTCATTGAACGCGCCGCCGAGGGCGTAGTCCCGTTCGTCGCAGATCGCGGAGCACGAGTTCCAGAATTCCTGCGTGTTCGACTGGTAGGCCACGTCGCGTAACGGCCCGACGATCGCGCCGTTTTTGATCTCATAAAACAGCTGGCCGCCGAATTGGAAATTGTAGCGCTGCTGGTCGATGGAGAACGAGCCGTCGCCAATGATATAAATACCTTTCTCGACGTTCTTGATCATCTCGTCGGGCGTGAGCGGGGTCTTGCCGGGCTGCAGCGAGACGTTGGGCATGCGCTGGAATTGCACCGAGCTCCAGTTGTCCGCGTAGCTGCAACCGTCGCTCTCTTTCTGGCCAACGATGTGCGCCTGATCGCGCGTCTTCTGATAATCGACGAGGATGCCATCCTTGATGATATCCCACGTTTTCGTGGGCACGCCTTCGTCGTCATAGCCGACGGCGCCAAGTGAGCCGGGCTGTTTCTTGTCGGCGACGATGTTCACGATCGGGCTGCCGTATTTGAAGTCCTTGCCCTTCCACTTATCGAGCGTGGCGAAAGACGTGCCAGCGTAGTTCGCCTCGTAGCCGAGCACACGGTCGAGCTCGGTGGCGTGGCCAACCGACTCGTGGATCGTGAGCCATAGATGCGACGGATCGAGCACGAGATCGTATTGGCCGGGCTCGACTGATTTAGCCGTGTGCTTCGCGCGCGCCTGCTGGGCCGACGCGATCACGTCCTCAATCATGTCGTAGGAAGTCGTGTAGCGGGTCGTCACGCCGGCCAGCTTTCCGCTGGGTTTCGCATCGAGGTATTCGTAGCCACGGCCGCACGGCGCGCTGATCGAGCGCCGCGTCTGAAATTTCCCACTCTTCGGATCAATGGCGGTGACGGTGAACGCCGGCCAGATGCGGTGAACATCCTGGTCAATGTAGGAACCATCGGTGCTCGCGAAATACTTCTGCTGGTTGGCGGCGAACATCTGCGAATTCACGAAATTCGCGCCGTTCTTCATCGCCGCCTGATTCACTTCCATGAGGAGCGCGATCTTGTCCGCGATGGGAATCTCGAACGCATTCTTCTCAATCGGCGTGCGCCAGCTCACTTCGCCCACACCTTTTTGGGGCGCGAGGATGACCGGCTCGGTCTGCAGCTTGGCGTTGGCCTTGGCGATGGCCACGGCCTCGACCGCGGCTTTCGCGATCGCGTCGGGCGTGAGTTGATCGGTCGCCATGAAGCCCCAGCAACCATCGGCGATCACGCGCACGCCGGCGCCGAAGCTCTCCGTGTTAACGAGGTTCTGCACGCGCGTCTCGCGGGTGATGACGAACTGCTGAAATTACCGGCCGATGCGCACATCGACGTAGGTGGCGCCG
>JANXLP010000550.1 GCA_025355125.1 Opitutaceae bacterium
GACTTCGGCGCATAGATGCCGTTCTTGCGGATCAGTTTGCCGTCGAACCAAATCTCTCCGCCGCCCCACTCCGGGCGCTGGATGCTGACCATGTCCCAGTGGACTTGGGATTTGTTGCCGTTGCCCGCGCCGTCGTAGGCTTGGCCGGGGGTAAAGTGGAAGGAGCCCGCGATTTTTTCGTCGAAGAGAATATCGCGCATCGGCTCGAGGATGTGCGGATTAAAACCAATCGCGAACTCGCCGATGTAGCGCGCGCCCGCGTCGCTGTCCAAAATCTCGTTGAGGCGCTTGGTGTTGTTCGCGGTGGCCTCGACGATTTTGCCCTTTTTGAAAACCAACCGGATATTATCGAACGACGCGCCGAGATAAACCGTGGGGGCGTTATATTGAATGACCCCCTCGACGGAATCCTTCACCGGGCAGGAGAACACCTCACCGTCCGGAATGTTACGGAGGCCGCCACAGGGCTGCGCGCCGATGCCCTTGATCGAAAACGTGAGATCGGTGCCGGGCCCCTTGAGGTGCACGCGGTCCGTCTTCGCCATGAGATCGGCGAGCACCTTCATGCCGGGCACGAGCTGCGCGTAGTCGAGATTGCAGACCTTGAAATAGAAATCCTCAAACGCCTCCGTGCTCATGCCCGCCTGCTGCGCCATGGCGGACGTCGGCCAGCGAAGCACGACCCACTTGGTCTTGCCCACGCGGTGGTCGAGCACCGGCTTCATGAGCCGCGAGATCAGCTGCGTCTTCGCCGACGGCACATCGGAGTTCTCGAAAATATTATCCGCACCGCGCAGCGCGATGTAGGCGTCCATCGTCTCCATGCGCGCGAGCTCGACTTCGGCGTGCGGCGCGTATTGGGCCTCCGCGGCACCCAGCGCGAGTTCGCGCGAGATGCGCGCCCGATGCAGTTGCACATAGGGATGCGCGCCCAGCGCCTGGGTCGCCCGCACGAGCGCGATCACCATCGCGTCCGGCACATCAAACGCGTCGATCAGCACGCGTTCACCCGGCTTCAGGGCGGTGGAGAATCCGGTGAGACCGGCGGCGAGCTGCGTGTAACGAGAGTCAATAATCATAGTGAGGAAACGCCAACTAACGCCCCGCGTGCGCCCCCCTGCAAGCGAAACGTAGGCCAAGGTCTCCGACCTGGCCTTCCTCGGTTAGCCACCCGAGCAAACCTCGTGAAAACTCAAACTCCGTCTCCGAGTTCGTAGCCCCGCCTTCAGGCGGAATCCGAAAAATCCCCCGCCAAGAAATCGCCCGGCCCTAAACCAACCGAGCTCTTCACACCCGCCCCACCGGCGACTTACTCCCATTTTCCGGAAAACAAATCCGCCCCACCGCCTCATCGAAGTCCGCCGCTCCGCGGATGATATCAATCTCCAGCCGCAGATAAAACAGCGGCAGCGGACAGGCCCGTGTCTCCGCGATGCGCACCGCGTCTTTTTCCGTCGTCACGAGACACTCCGCCCCCTCGCGCCGCGCCGCGGCGAACAGCTCCGCGAGATCCTCTTCTTCGAAGCGATAGTGGTCGAGATACCGCTCGCGCCCCATGATCAATGCACCGAGATCGCGCAGAAATTTCTCAAAACTTTCCGGCGTCGCGATACCGCTGAACGCAAAAACCTTCCTCCCCTTCAACCACGACAGCGGCACGCGTGCGTCGGCCGCGCCCACCGGCACGCCGAAGCGCTGCAAATACTGCGGCCGGTGCGCGCATTCGATGATGTCGGCCGTGGGGTTGTGCTCACGGATGAGCGCCTCGAGGTCGCTATCGCGCTCGCCGTTCGACTTCGTGAGGAAAACGTAGCTTGCGCGGCTCAGATGTTTGATGGGTTCACGCAGCACACCGCGCGGCAGCATGTGGCCGTTGCCAAACGGATTCGTCTTATCCACGAGCAACAAATTCAGCCGGCCCTTCAGCGGCAGATACTGAAAACCGTCGTCGAGGATGAGCGTGTCGCAGCCGAATTTCTTAATCGCATACGCGCCGGCCTTCACGCGGTTTTTGTCCACGAGAACGACCACGCCCGGCAGATTTTTAGCGAGCATGTAAGGCTCGTCGCCGGCCGTTTCGCTATCAAGCAACACCGTTATTCCGTCACTCACGATACGCGGCGGCGGCTCGGCGGTGTGCGTGAGTTGAAACCACCACTTCTTCCAAAACGGCGGAGCCTTGCTCTTGTAGCCGCGGCTGAGGATCGCGACCTTGCGGCCACGTTCGTGCAGCGCGCGGGCGAATTTCTCCACGACCGGAGTTTTCCCCGTTCCGCCGACTGTCAGATTTCCTACCACCACAACCAAACACCCGAGCGGATGGTCGTGCAAAACCCGGTGTCGATAGAGCCAGAGCCGCGTCTGGACGATGCCGTTAAACAGCCACGACAGCATCTGCAAAAACGCCCCGTAAACCGTTGCGCCCGCATCCGCACGCCGGCCGAGCACGATGTCCACGGTGTAGAGTTCGAACGCGCGGAATTTCTTTTTCAGCCAGGACAGCGGCATGGGGATTTTACGCGGATCAT
Source organism: Opitutaceae bacterium (assembly GCA_025355125.1). Taxonomy (GTDB): domain Bacteria; phylum Verrucomicrobiota; class Verrucomicrobiia; order Opitutales; family Opitutaceae; genus Tous-C4FEB. The sequence continues at coordinate 2,529 of JANXLP010000550.1, forward strand.
GAAGACTTGGATGACCGCGATGAAGGTTGACGGCCTCCGGCGCGTAAACTGTTTTCGGAGCGGCCACGCGCCCACACCTATGAGCTATAAACTCTTCATCCCAGGCCCCATCGCCGTCTCTGAAAAAACCCTGCGCGCCATGGCGCAGCCGATGATCGGTCATCGCAGCACCGACTTCGTCGCGCTCTACAATTCCATCCAGCCCGACCTCCAGGCCCTCTGCTACACTAAGGACCCTGTTTACCTCTCCACCAGCAGCGCGTGGGGCGTGATGGAAGGCTCCATTCGCAACGTCGTCAAAAAGAAGGTCCTCAACTGCATGAACGGCGCGTTCTCCGACAAATGGAACGACGTCGCCCTCCGTTGCGGCAAGCAGGCCACCGCCCTCAAATTCGAATGGGGCCAGCCCGTCGATCCCGAGGCCGTCCGCAAGGAACTCGCCACCGGCGCCTACGACGCGCTCACGCTCATTCACAACGAGACGTCCTGCGGCTGCATGAGCGACCTCGCTGCCATCATGGCCGTCGTCCGCGAGTTCCCCGAAGTCATCGCCATCGTGGACACCGTCAGCTCGCTCAGTGCGATGCCGATCAAGAAAGACGAACTCGGCATCGATGTCCTCGTGAGCGGCTCGCAAAAGGCCTTCGCACTGCCGCCGGGCCTGTCGTTCCTCTCAGTTTCCAAAAAAGCCCTCGACCGCGCTGCGACCATGCCGGACCGCGGCTACTATTTCGACTTCGTCGAATTCCAAAAAAATCACGAGAACGGCATGACGCCCAGCACGCCCGTCATCCCGCTCATCTACGCGCTCAAGTCGAAACTTGACGACATCAAGGCCGAGGGCCTCGAAGCCCGCTACGCCCGCCACGCGCGCCTCAACGCCACCGTGCGCGACTTCGTCTTCAGCAAAGGCTTCAAGCTGTTCCCTAAGGAGGGCTACGGCTCCGTCACGTTGAACTGCTTCGCCAACACGCTGAACATCGACCTCGCCGCCCTCAACAAAACGCTGAAGTCAAAACACCACCTCGTGATCGACGGCGGCTACGGCAAACTCAAGGGCAAGACCTTCCGCATTTCCAACATGGGCGACGAGACCGACGAAACCATCGCCGCGATGCTAAAGTCCCTCGACTCCGCCCTCGCCGAGACGCCGAAGCTCGCCGCGATCTAAAGCCCCAACCGCTGCCTCCGCTTCAGCCGCGTCTCTTTAGACGCGGCTTTCTTTTGCCAAAAACACTGTCATCAATCTCGTTGATCACGCTCATACCAACGTCAGTTGATTTTTTGACTTATGGTAGTGGCGGTTCGCCATCGTCCAAATATCACCAGACGTTGGTATTAGACCCCAAATCCCTTATGAAATTACGCGCGCACCGCTTCTCGATTTTAAATTTGGCCGTGATTTTAATTTTGGCCGGACCGTGTCGCGCCTGGGGCGCGGAAGCCGACACTACGACCTCGAAGCCGCCTGCGCCGCTTTTCGAAGCATTTCAATTGAGTCCTTACCTCAGGGACCAATCCGTCGAGGATATCATGGATGCGATTCAAGTAGCTTGGCAGACCGAGCCCTCGCACAGCCCCGCAGCCTTCCGGCTCAAATTTCACGTAGGGACGAAACAGCTCTTCGTCTACGCATCCAAAGATGCCCTCGAAGTGATACGCTCCGTCATTACTCACCTGAATCCCATTTCCGCCGCTTCTTCCGTGCTCACCGCCAATGCGGCCGATGAACAAAGGCGACTGGACGCCATTGCTACCGAGGTGCGGCAGCGTCGTGCCCTACGCGAGAGCGCCGCCCTTTCTACAGTCGCCAAGGTAAGCGACCCTGCGGTGGTCATCCTCCCACCCTTCCCGATGATTCCAAATACGCCGCCCAAGTCCCAAATCGTAGATCCCGCTTTTAAGGATGAGATTGATCGTCGTCGGGCAGCTCGTTCGCCCGTTGAATCTAAAATGGAAGCATCCGTGCCGGCGGCGAAAGAATAGTCAGCCCGAACTTCGCTTCATCGGATTCGAAAATATTTACCGGTCAGAATCACGGCTAAAACGGCCGCTTACGCCCGCCTGTTTCCCACATAGATCGACCGGGAGCGAGAATCTGCGGCGGGCAGTCTTTCCCGACCGCATCCAGAAACTATTTCTTGCACTTCACGACGGCGCTGCGTAACCGCTCGCGGCTCAATGAAGACCTTCATCATCGCCGAGAAGCCCTCCGTGGCTGCCGACCTCGCGCGCTCGCTCGGCAAAGTCCCCAAGTCGGGCGACCACTACGAGAATGATGAATATGTGATCTCTTCCGCCGTCGGCCATCTCGTCGAACTCGAGATGCCCGAGGACATCGACAAGAAGAAATACGGCTTCTGGCGGCTCGAGATGCTGCCGATCATCCCGGAGAAATTCGGCCTTAAACCCATCGAGGCCTCCAAAGAGCGTTTCTCGCATCTCAAAAAGCTCCTCGCCCGCAAAGACATCGACCTCCTCATCAACGCTTGCGACGCCGGGCGCGAGGGTGAACTGATCTTCACTTATATCTACCAGCTCACGAAGTGCAAAATCCCCTTCAAGCGCGCGTGGATGCAGACCATGACCACCGAGGGCATCAACACCGCCTTCAAAAACCTCCGCGAGTCCTCGCAAATGGCCGGCCTCGCCGACGCCGCCCGCTGCCGCTCCGAGAGCGACTGGCTCATCGGTATCAACGGCACCCGCGCCCTCACCAAGCGCATGTTCGGCTCCCGCGCCGGCAACGTCGCCTCCGTCGGCCGCGTGCAGACGCCCACCCTCGCGATCATCTTCGCCCGCGAGCTCGAAATCCGTAATTTCAAGCCCCGCGCTTTCTGGCGCGTCACCGCCCAGTTCACCATCGCCAAGGGCACCTACGAGGGCGTTTACCAGCGCGCCAACTTCAAGAAGGCCGCGGACGACGAGCATGATCGCATCGATCGCATCTGGGAAAAAGCCCTCGGCGAAGCCGTCCTCGCCGCCTGCGCCGATGGCACGCTCGCCCAGGTCACCGACGAAAAGAAAGCCGCCACCCAAGCCTCCCCGCGCCTCTACGATCTCACCACACTCCAGCGCGAAGCCAACGGCCGCTTTGGCCTCCCCGCCCGCCGCACGCTCCAGATCGCCCAGGCCCTATACGAGCGCCACAAGGTCA
>JANXLP010000385.1 GCA_025355125.1 Opitutaceae bacterium
GTCCGGTCGTGCAGATGATAACCATGCCGACCGCTCACTCTAAAGTTGCCGCAGCCCGCCTCGCACCCGAGGGTGTCCGACCCGTTTTGTCCACCATGCCCGCCAACGCCCTCATACGCTCCCTCGCCCTCGTCATCGCCGCCGTCCTCGGCCTCGCGTGTAGCGCCGCCCGCGCGCAATTCGCGCCCGATCCAGCCATCGCGCTCGACGAGATTACCGTCACCGCCACACGCATCGCCCAGCCCGTCTCCGATGTGCCCGCCAGCGTCTCCGTCATCCGGCTCAACGATCTCCTCAATCCCGTCGCCTCACTCGCCGACCTCGCGCGCTACGAGCCCGGCGTCTCCGCTCCCGCCGCTTTCGGCGCCACCGGCAACGCCCCGCGCAATTTTCCCACCACGCGCTCCTTCAATATCCGCGGTCTCGACGGCAACCGCGTCCTCATTCAGGTGGACGGCGTCCGCCAGCCCGAGCAGTTCACCTTCGGCAACGCCCAGCTCATCGGCCGCGATTACTTCGAGCCCTCGCTCTACCGCACCGCCGAGATCCTCAAAGGCTCCGCCTCCGCCCTCTACGGTTCCGATGCCGTCGGCGGCGTCCTTTCGTTCATCAGCCCCGCCCCGAGCACCCTCCTCGCCGCCGCCAAACGTGATGTCCTCGCCGGCGCCTCCGCCACCTACGCCTCCGCCACCGACGAATGGACCGGCACCGCCAGCGCCGCCGGTCGCACCGGCAAGTTCGCCGCCGTCGCGACCGCCACCCACCGCGAGGGCCACCAAGCCGCGCCCAACGGCGCCTATCCGGCCGACCCTTCCGAATTCACCGTCGATGCCGCGCTCTTCCGCGCCGATTTCACCCCCGCCGCCGGCCGCACGCTCTTCCTCACCGGCGAGACGTTTACCAAGACCACCCACGCGTCGTTCCCCAGCCTCATCACCACCACCTTCGCCGGCCAGACCGGCCGCCAGCGCATCACCCGCGACCGCGGCACCCTCGGTTTCGATTTCACGAGCGACTCCGGCTATTTTCGCAACGTCCAGACGCGCCTTTCCTGGCAGGATGCCAAGGTCCGCGAGAGCTACGTGACCAGCCAATCCATCCCCGTTGGCCCGCCCCCGCCCGCCCCGCAGATCTACGTCCCGCGCCTCCGCGTGCGTGATTCCGATTTCCGCAACCGCGGCTGGGCCGGCTCCGTGCAAGTCGAGAGCGCCGCCCAGCTCGCCGACCGCGCCCACCGCATCCTCTGGGGCCTCGACGCCTCGCAGACCAAGCAGACGCGCAACGAAGATTTTTCCCAATACGACGGCACCACCGGCGCGTTCCTCAACAAGATCTTCGTCGGCGAAAACTTCCCGCTCAAGCGCATCCCCGACGGCGAGATCGCCCGCTACGCCTTCTTCGCGCAGGACGAGTTCGCCCTCGACGCCGGCCAACGCTGGATCGCCACCTGGGGCCTCCGCCTCGACCACTACAAGCTCTCGGTCAGCGACGACGCGCTCTACCAAAACCTCGCCAAAGGCACCCCGCCCGTCGGCTTCGACGAATGGTCCGTCGCCCCGAAGCTCGGCCTCCTCTGGCACGTGAGCCCGCAGGAGACGTTCTTCGCCCGCTACCACCGCGGCTTCCGCAATCCCACGAACGAAGATCTCAACGGCTCCATCGTGAACCTCACCACGCCGCCCGTTTACTACCGCACGAAGCCCAACCCCGCGCTCAAAGCAGAGACCAGCGACAGCTTCGACCTCGGTATGCGCGCCCGTCGCCCCGGCGCCACCTACGTCGTGAGCGTCTTCTACAACGACTACGCCGACTTCATCGACACCTTCAGCCCCACGCGCGACCCGCAGCTCCCCAGCTCGCCCACCGATCCCGTCGTCTATCAGTCCAAAAACGTGAGCCGCGCCCGCATCTACGGCACCGAAGCCACCCTCGAGTTGCCCCTCGGCCACTACGCGAAACTCCTCGACGGCACCACCTGGTCGAATTCCTACGCCTGGTCCCGCGGCGACAATCTCGAAGCCAACAAACCCCTCAACTCCATCGAACCCCCGAAGTGGGTCAGCGCCCTCAGCTACACCGCGCGCGACACCTGGGGCCTCCGCCTCACCGCGACGACCCACGCCCGCCAAAACCGCGTGGATTCCTCCGCGATCCTCGCCCTCTGGGACGGCCGCCCGCCCGCGCCCGTGCAATTCGTGCCCGCCGGCGTCACGCTGTTTGACCTCACCGGCTACGTGAACTTCACCAAAAACCTCCGCCTGAGCGCCGGCCTCTACAACCTCACCGACCGGCAATACTGGAACTGGCAAGACGTCCGCGAGCTGAGCAACACCCGCCCCGACCTCGCCCGCTTCGCCCAACCCGGCCTCAACAGCCGCGTGACGCTCACGTTCAGCTTCTGAACGACGCCCGTGTAGGGGCGGCGCTCGCCGCCGCCCTCCGACTCAATTCCTCCCAACTCGGAAGCCCCGCCGCTTCCGAGTTGTTTTCCGGGCAACCCTACGGCATCCAGCTTCCCACCATGTGTATCGCCGAACTGAAACACCTCGCCGAGAATCTTTCCGCCAAAGAGAGCACGTGGTTACGGTCTTACCTGGTTGCTCGCCAACGCGCTTCCGCCCGTGGCTGGAAATCCGAAATGGCGCAGCGCCACAGACTCTTGGCGGCCGGCAAGGGAATCAGCCAAGCCGAGTATCGCCGACTTTCGGGAAGCGCGTGCTAAATCCGCCGAAATCGGACCACGCCCCCAGAAATCCTGACCCGCTCCTCGCCAAGGGTCTTTACCTGCTATGCGTCTTGCTTCGGCAGGTGAAAATC
>JANXLP010000649.1 GCA_025355125.1 Opitutaceae bacterium
TCGGCGACGCTGTTGTAGAGTGGGGACGGCGGGAACACGGCGTCACGGACGACGCGGGCGAGATAGTCGCGCAGGTAGATGGGGCTGTGAGGGGCGGGCTGGACGAGGATGTGGAAGGTGGCGGAATCGGAGACAGCTAATGCGGGAACGTCGGGGGTGAGCGGACCGGGGCCGGCCTCGTCGAGGGTGCAGCGGGCGGTGTCGGTGTAGCTCACGGCGGCATCGGTGGCGCGCATGGCGGCGAGTTGCAGGCGAAGCTTTTCGGGGCTGATGAGATCGTCGGAATCGAGAAAGAGGACGTAGCGGCCTGTGGCAGCGGAAAACCCGGAGAGGCGGGCGAAGAGGAGGCCTTGGTTGGTCTGGCGAATAAGGCGACTCGGGGTGTAGGCGAGTTGGGCGAGGGTTTCGCTGAGAGGCGGAGTGGAGCCGTCGTCCACGATGATGGTTTCGACGGTGAGGCCGGCGGAGGCGGCGAGCACGCTGGCGAGCGTGTGGCGGATGAGGGCGCCGCGGTTGTAAGCGGGGATGATGACCGAGAGATCGGGGATGATGGCGGCCATGGCTAAGCGTATTTCAGGCGGTGCCCCCAACGGATAAGAGGACTCTCAACAAGGTGCCAAGAGATCGCGGCGGGGATGAGCAAGACCAAGGGGACGGCGGCGATTTCCCAGGCGGTCAGGGTCGGATCGCTTTGCCAGCGCCCGCGGAACAGCAGGGTCACGAGGCCGTCCGCGACGATGCTTTGAAAAAGATAGATGAAATAGCTGTAGCGGCCGTAAAGACGCAGCCAGGCCGAGGTGAAGAGAGACTTTAGCCAGCGTTCTTCGGGCTGATAAACCAGGAGCAGGATGATCGCATAAAAAATCGCGAGCGCGGTGTAGCCCCAGGTGGCCATGGACAGATGGCCCGGTTCGGCGTGGATTTTAAGCAGGACTACGAGGCTGGCCGCGACGGGCAGCAGGGCGATCCAAAGCCAAAATCGCGCGGCCCTGATCTGCGGCCACGATGGCGAACGGACGAGCCAGGCGCAGGTGAATCCAGCGCCAAGGGAATCCAGCCGGCAGAAAGGAAGGACGTGGGTTGAAAATAGACCGTCGGTAGCCAAAGCGCAGATGGCGAAACGCGAGGCGAGCGCCGCCGCGATGAGTGCGGGGCCTAGCCAGGACAGGATCTTCTGGGGCCACGCGCGCACGACGAACGGGAAGACGAGGTAAAATTGTTCCTCGATCGAAAGCGACCAGTGCGGGATCAACGGGTCGTTAATCCAGCCGTGGTGCCCGGCGAGGTGTAGGTTGGTGAGGAACGCGCCGTAGATCCACCATGGGGCGAGGGCGTCGCCGGGCGGGAGGGCGTTGAGGGCGGCCAATGCGAAGACGACGCCGATACTGAGCCAGGCCAGTGGAAGAATGCGCAGGGCGCGTCGCGCGTAGAATGCGGGTAACGGCCGGGCGGAGCTGCGGTGATCGAGGAGAATGCCGCCGATGAAAAAACCGGAGAGCACAAAAAATAAGTCCACGCCGCTAAACGTCAGGCCCAGGCTCGCCCGCAGATAGCTGCGCAAGGCTCCGACCGGGGCGTTGAGCAAGGGACTCAATGCGACGTAGTGATAGACCAAAATCAACAGCACCGCGCAGCCGCGCAGGCCATCGAGTGCCGGCAGCCGGGGTGGTGGCAAAGCACGGGGTTGCTGAACGAGAGAGGGCGTCACGCTATGCGGGGGCGAGAGGCGGGCGGCTCAATTTAGCGAAAAGGTTTCGACGGGCAGGTCGTCACGCGGTCGTGCGATGAGTTCGTGGACGGCGTTGGCGACGCACTCCGGAGCGAGGGTGCTGAAACAAACCAGCCCATGCGGACAGTGATCGCGGAGGCCGCAGGGGGAGCAGGGTGGAGCCGTGTGGAGATTGAGATTGGCGGTATAGTCGAAGGCGTGGGGCGCGGCGCGGCCGCCGTGGACTACGACTGACGGACAATCGACGGCGCGGGCGAGGTGAGTTAAAAACCCTTCAAGGCCCACGAAGAGCAGCGATGCGGCCTGGACGGCGGCAGCTTCGCGGAGAGTGGTGCGGCCGCGCAGGTCGAGCGCCACGCCCGGCAACAGGGGATCGCGGGGAGAACCGAGTTGCACGAGGGGAAAATCCGAGGAAAGCAACCGGGCCAAGGCGGCGAAGCGGGCGGCGCCCCACTCCTTGGTCGGGTAAGGAATCGCGGCGGCAAGGCCGGAGGAGTGGAGGGCGATCTGACGCGGCAACCGGGGTGCGGCGGCGCGTTCGGCTGCGGTGAGGTGAAGGTAGGGCCGCAGCGCGATGTCGCCCGTGATACCAGTCAGGCGGGCCATTTCCGCGATGATGTGGTGCGGGGGGATGACGTCGCGATCAGGAAAGCTCGGATCGGCGGAAACGTAGTAAGGTTGGATGGCCGGGCGCCCGAGGGTCCGCAGCAGGGCAAGGTAATGATCGTCGATGGAGCGGATGGCGGCGGGATCGGGATTGTGCAGGAAAAGTTCGGGGCGGGCCGTGAACATGGTCAGGGGCCGGCCACGTTTCCGCGCTTCGTGGAGAACGGCGGTGCACAGCAGATCGTCACCCAGGCTCAGGGGGCCGAAAACCAGAGAACGGGTGGGCAGGCCCCATTTGAAAAGGCGCGATGCCAAGCGAGGAGCTACGGCAAGACGGCCCAACCAGCGCGATGTGTCCGTGCGGCTCATGCGGGCAATAACCACCGGCGAGATAGGCGCAGCAGAGGGCGCTCGAAGCCGTGCCAACTGAGGGCAGCGAGGGCGATGCTGAGAGCGACGAGATAGCTCACGTGGACGAACTCAGTGCCGAAATAGCTGGGCCCGTAAACGCGAAGCAAGATGGAGGGGCCGATCCAATGGGTGAAATTATGGATGACATATATGCCGTAGCTGATGAGGCCAAGATAGTTGGCAGGTCCAAAACGGAGCATCCGGCGCAGGAGGGAGTCCGAGTCACTAATGCAGTGCGCAACGAGAAAGCTTGAGGCGACAGCGATGACGGTGCCGGACAAGGCATGGGTCCACGGGGCGGTGAAACGGGACGGTCCCAGTCTGTTGAAAAAAAATAAACCGATGAAAAGCATCAGGGCAACGAGACCGCCGATCTTCGCGTAACGGTGTAAAATTGCCGGGCGCAGGCGCAGCATCAGGGCTAGCAGGGCACCCCAGCTCAGCGCATCGGCGCACATGGGCAGCAGCACACCCGCAGGTGCGATGGGGGCGATGTCGTGAGCAGCGAGAAAAGTGATTTCAAAGGCACGCAGGATGGGCGAGAGGACGATGAGCAGGCCAACTGCCGTGATCCCGGCGCGGAGCGGCGCGAGCAAAAAAAGGAATGGCCAAAGGAGATAAAACTGCTGCTCCACGGCCAGGGTCCAAAAGTGACTGTGCAGGCCCGGCCATTGATGGGTGAGGGTAATTAAATAGTTGAGGGTGAACGTGAGGTTCCACGGGAGGAGCGCGCGCGAAGTCTCGACGTTGAAGGCGGCCATCACCGCGATGGCG
>JANXLP010000655.1 GCA_025355125.1 Opitutaceae bacterium
CCAGGCGGTGGCGGCGACGCGGGCGGCATACATGAACTGGTCGTTGTCGTTGTTGCCGTTGTTAACGCCGTTGCCGTTGTAGGCGCCGAGGTTGTAGGTGATGCGCTTGTCGGCGAGGGTGCCGAGGACGGCGACGCCCATCTGGCGGCTGACGGTGAGGAGATCGTTGGGGAGGGAGCGCTCGACCATGGGGGTCTTGGTGTCGGCGAGGAGTTGCTCGTAGCCAAAGGCGCTCTTGAACTGGCCGATCTGGACGGTGGCGGCCTCGTATTTCGTCCACGCAAGGAAGGCGTCGGCGAGGCCGGCGCGGTAGCCGGTGTTGGCGGCGATGGAGTTGTTGCCGAAGTCGGGTTGGAGGGTGAACTCGAAGTTCTCGGCGAAGGCGCCTTTGACGGTGACGCGGGCGCGGCGGAGGAGGATGCGGTTGTTGATGCCGGCCCAGCGGGAATCGGGGGCGCGGCCGAACTCGGCGTTGGCCTGGACGTAGCCGCCGATGGAGAGCTTTTGTTCTTTGCCCGCGGCTTTGACGACGGTGAGCGGGGTCTTGCCGTCCCAGCCGAGCTGGCGGGTGAGCTCGCTGAACTCTTTCAGCGTGGGGGCGAGTTCGTCGGCGGAGACGGTGTCACCGAGACGGGCCTCGATCCGGGCGAGGGTGGACTCGAGTTTGGCGAGACGATCCTCCAGCGAGGGCGCGGCGCCCGCGGCGGCCATGGCGCCGATGTAACCGGAAAAAAGAAAAGAAGACAGGGCGATGCGGAATAATTTCATGGTTGTTGAAACGATATGCGGGCGGGCGCGGTGATCGGTAGAGGGGACGCAAGCGGTTGGCCGCGTCCCTGCTCTATCGGGTCAAGGCGCCCGGCCTTGAGTGAACTAGGGTTTTCCCTGAGACCGACCGGCGGTCGGAGCTGCGCCGGACGCGGCTCCTCGGGATGTCCCGGATCGGGCACTCAGCCGACGAGTCCCTGCAGCATCGACGGCAGGCGCTGGAGGCTGTTCGCGATCGAGGCCCGGGCGAGACGGCTCTCGGGACCTTCAGAACCGTAGAGGATCTTCCACCCATCGAGCTTGAGCCACGCATCGGCCTCGACGCGGGGAACGTTTTCAAAACCGCCGGTGATGCCGGTGTGGCGCACGAGCTGGTCGGCGATCTGCACGGCGGCGCCGAAGAGGCGGTGGCGCGGCGCGCGGTCGGGTTCGTGGTGAAACTGAACGGCGGTGATGATCTCTTCCGAGACCTTGTGGCGGGCGAGAAAGTGAGCGCCGATGTGGGCGTGGTCCCAGCCGATGAGTTCGCGCTCATGCTTGCAGACTTCCTGGGGGTCGCGCGCCTCCATCGTGAGCAGCGTGCGGAGTTCATCTGGGAACGCGTAGGCCATGACGACTTTTCCCACGTTGTGGAGGAGGCCGGCGAGGTAGTCGGTGTCGTCGTCGATGTGGAGCGAGGTGGTGGCGATGATCTCGCGGGTGAGCATGGCGGTGCCGATGCTGTGGTTCCACAGTTCTTTCCAGGGGAGATTTTCGGCGGTGTTACGCTGGAGCTGATCCATCTCCTCGATCACGGGCGTGGCCATCGAGAGCTCGCGGATCTGGCGCAAGCCGAGGAAGAAGACGGCTTCCTCGATGTTGTTCACGCGGGCGGAAAGGCCGAAATAGACGGAATTCACCATGCGCAGGAGGCGGGCTGAGAGCGAGGGATCGCGGCGGATGATCTCGGCGATCTGGGAGTTGAGGCTCTGTTCGGAACTCACCAGCGCGCTCAGGGCGCGGTTGATGCTTTGGAGCGAGGCGAGTTTGGGACAGGCATCGATGCGACGCTTGATCTCCTCGTCGCTGTGCGGGACGGCGCGGGTGGGGGGCAGGGACGCGGTGAGCATGAAATTTATTGTATTAGGTGAGCGCAGCCGACTTCGGCGTGGCTGGAGATGACATCGGCGCAGCGAGGGGCGGCTTGAGGTCGATTCCGCTAAAGCCTCGCGAATTTGGGACGATCAAAATGGCAAGCACCCGTGTCCCCGGCCCAACTCCAATCTCTGCTGCAACAAGCCGTGGCGCATCATCGTGCGGGCCGGCTGACGGAGGCGGCTGCGGTCTACCGGCGGTTGCTGACGGCGGCGCCGCGCAACTTCGATGTGGTCAATCTCGCGGGCCTCGTCGCCTACCAGCAACAGCGGTTGGACGACGCGATCACGCTGCTCGGCAAAGCGCAGACGCTGAATCCCAGGCACGCGGGCTGCGCGATGCACAGTGGGCTCGCGCTCCTGGCGGCGAAGCGTGCGCCCGAGGCGGAGAAAAACCTGCGCCGCGCGGTGGAGATCAAACCCGACTACGCGGAGGGCTGGGAAAATCTTGCTTACTATCTCAAGACGCAGGACCGACTCGATGAAGCCATCGTGTGCCACGAGAAAGTCGCCGCGCTCCAGCCGGGCTACGCGCGGGGTTGGTATAACTTTGGCCTCACCCTGAGTTTTGTCGGCCGCGTTGCAGAAGCGCTGGCGTGTCATGACCGCGCGTTGGCGGCCGATCCGAAGTATGCGGCGGCGCGGTTTGGCCGGGCGCAGGCGCTGCGCGAACACCATCGCGTGGCCGAGGCCGTGGCCGATTACGACGCGGGGCTGGCGCTCGATCCCAATGCGCAGGAGGCGCGGAGTCATCGGCTCTTTGCGCTGCACTATCTCGAAACGATGACGCGCGAGCGTCTATTCGCCGAGCATGTCGCCTACGGCCGTGCCGTCGGAAATGCCTCTTCGGCGCCACCACTGCCCAACAATCCGGAGGCTGAGCGGCGCTTGCGCGTCGGGGTGCTGTCGCCGGATCTGCGTGAACATTCCTGCGCGTATTTCCTCGAACCGATTTTGCAGCACCTCGATCGCGAGCGCTTCGAGCTGTATCTTTACCACGATCATTTTCGTGAGGATGCCGTGTCGGCGCGATTGCGCGCGCGGGCGGCGAGTTGGCGAAATTTTGTCGGCCAACCGGGTGACGCAGTGGAAGCGGCTATCCGCGCGGACGCGCCCGATATTCTGATCGATCTCGCGGGACACAGTGGCATGACGCACCGGCTCGCCCTTTTTGCGCGCAGGCTGGCACCGGTGCAGATCACGTATCTGGGTTATCCGAATACCACGGGCCTGCCCGCGATGGACTACCGTTTCACCGACGGGATTGCCGATCCCGCGGACGATGCGGATCGCTTCGCGACGGAGCGGCTCGTGCGCTTCGCCCCGACGGCATGGGCGTATGCGCCGCCGGCGGATGCGCCCGACGTGGAGGCGCCGCCGTGTCGGAGGCGTGGGCACACCACGTTTGGCTGTTTCAACACTCCGGCGAAGATCACCGATGTGATCATCGCGCTGTGGTCGCGGGTGCTGTTGGCGGTGCCGGGATCAAAGCTGTGTTTGAAAGGCGCCGGCTTCGGCACGCCGGCGCAACGTGCGTTCCAGGCCGCGCGTTTCGCACCCCACGGCATCTCCGCGGAGCGGCTGGAATTTTTGGAGCGCGCCGAGACCAATGCCGCGCACCTCGCGTGCTATCACGACATCGACATCGCACTCGATACGGCACCTTACAACGGCACCACGACTACCTGTGAAGCGCTGTGGATGGGGGTGCCCGTGATAACGCTGACGGGTGAGCGACACATGGCCCGGGTGGGCGCAAGTCTGCTGACGGCGGCGGGTCATGCCGAGTGGGCGACGTCGACACCAGAAGCCTACGTGCGCGGCGCGTCCGAACTGGCCGGCGACGCGGGGCGGCTGGCGGACATTCGCGCGGGATTGCGCGCCGATTTACAGCGCGGACCGTTGCTCGATCACGCGGGGCAGGCGGCGCATTTCGGAGCGGCGCTGCGGGAAACGTGGAGGGAATGGTGCGCCCGCCAGGAGCCCGCTCTGTGCGTTTCCGCCTGAGTATTTTTACCTCAATAAACGTCTCCCGTAGCCGAATATAGATCCCATGACCGTTACTCCGATCTCCCGCGAAGCGCTGCTCCACGTCGTCAAGACCCTCCCCGCCGCCCCCCAGATTCTTGCCCAGCTCGGCCGGCTGTTGCTCGACATCAATTCCGACCTCGCCGACATCACTCTTCTCCTGAAACGCGACGCCGCCCTCACCGCGCGCATCATCCGCATCAGCAACAGCGCCCTCTACAACACCGGCCTGCCCTTCGCGTCCCTGGAGGAAGCCTTGGCGCGCGTCGGCTACACCGAAGTTTACCGTCTCACCGGCTTCGCCGCCGTCGCGCAACTCGCCGACCAACACCTTGCGGTCTATGGCGTGAACGGCGTGCAGCTCCGCGAGAACGCCCTGCTCACCGCGCTCATCATGGAGGCGGCGGCGCCGGCCGCCGATCTCGACGAACGCGAGGCCTACACGGCCGGCTTGCTGCGCTCGACCGGCAAAGTCGCCATCGACCGCCTGACCAAGGGTGGGGGCGCGCGCTTCGAAGCCGGCACCAACGACGGTTTGGCCGCTTGGGAGACGGCCTACGTCGGCATGACCAACGTCGAGGCGGCGGCGATGATTTTGGACGAATGGCGATTCCCGACGGATACGGTGGAGGCGATTCGCGACCACTACCTCGAGGAGCCGTCGGCATTCGCGCTCACGCACCTGCTGCATCTCGCCGCCGGCGCGGCTGAGCGTCGCGGCATGGGGCTCCCGGGAGAGGGTCGCTACTGGGATGTGACGCCGGAGAAATTGGCCGCCGCCGGATTGACCGCAGCCCAATTCGAGGCGGCGCTCGGCAAAGCGTTCGATCAATTTCAGTCCGTGCGTTCGGCGGTGGCCTGAGCCTCGCAAAACCAACCGAGATTTACGGCGACCTTCGGGTCGCCTTTTTTTTGGCCGTAAAGTGATGGGCAATTTTTTCCGGTTATTTTTAAGCCGAAGTGACGGCGCGCCAGAAATACAGAGAGGGCGTTTTTAAAAAACTGAATCGCATTGATCATAAGTGATTTGTGGGATGATTCGCGCAGCAGGCGCGGAACTTGCAAACTTGGGCGGCGATGAAGGTCCTTTTCGCCACCGGCAGTCCCGCCCGCTACATGCGCCCGCCGCAGCTGGGCGATGCGCAGGTGAATTGTGGACCCGATTGGCGCGATGAGTCGGCCCCGGACGGGCGCATCCGTTCGCTGGCGACGCCCGTGGGCGACTACGATCTCGCGGCGGTGGCTGCGCGGCTCCCGATGGATCAACAGCCCGATCTGGTCGTGTGTCTCGTCGATGCGAGTTGGCGCAACGTGCCGCGCAATCTCGCGGCGTTTCGTTGCCCGAAAGTGCTGCTCATCGCCGACACGCACCATCTGAGTTCGCCGCTCGTGGGCACGCTGCGCTACGTGGCGAGCGAGCCGTATGATCGCTGTGTGTTGCTCTACGACCGGCACCACGCGGCATTTTTTCACTCTGCGGGCGTGCGCAATCTCTACTGGTTCCCGGGCCTTACGTTTCCGCATGACGATGCTACCGTGCACGCTGCGCGCACGCGGGGCGCACGCGCGTCGCGCCTGGCGTTTGTGGGGCAGGCCGGTCGTCATCATCCGCGCCGCTCGCGGCTGATCGACGCATTGCAGGCGGCAAAGCTGCCGTTCGAAGCGCGGGCGCTGGGGCAGAGCGAAGGCCTGGGCTTCTACGGCGCATCGCAGCTGGGTTTTAACGCCAGCCTCAACGGAGATTTCAACCTGCGCGTGTTCGAGATTCTCGCCACGGGTGCCGCGTTGCTCACGGACCGGCTCGCACCGACGTCTGGTTTTGAATCTCTCTTTGCGGACGGCCGCGACTGCCTCCTTTACGGCTCGCCGGAAGAACTCGTCGAGCGAACCGTGGACGCGCTCGCGCAGCCGACGAGCACGCGGGCGATAGGTGCGGCGGGCGCGCGCTGGTTCGACGAGCATTTCAATGCGGCGCGCCGCCGGGCGCTTTTTCAAGCGCTGGCCTTCGACGGCGCGGCGGTGCCGGAATTCGACTTCTCGGTGGCGGAGCGCACGACGGTGCTCTTTGGCGGTAACGGCGAGCGAGTGCTACAGGCGGCGATGGTTTACGAAGGCGTGCAGGAGATTCATCGCGGCGAAGAGCGCGTGCGCGTGCAGGTGTCCGCGGCCGCCGCCGAAGTGCGCGCGATGTTTGCCACGTTGCCGCGGGTCGAACTCGTCGCGGATGCGGAGAGCGGGGAATGTGACCTTGCGGCGTTCAGCCACGCCGAGGCGGTGACCGGCGTCGTGACGAATGCGCCGATGCTCTGGTGCTGGGATGCGCGCGCCGAGGATTTCTCAGGGTTGAGCGCGGCGTTCGGCCCGTCGGGTTTCGCGCTGGCGAGTCGGGAAGTCGCGGTGCTCTGCTACACGCCAGCGGAGGAGCCCGCGGTGTCGGTTGTGGCCGATGGTCCGCGTCACGTGTTGGTTTACACCGACGATCCTGAGTCGGGCGGCGTCGCTCAATACAACCACACGCTGCTACTCGGACTCGTGCAGGCGGGCTATAGA
>JANXLP010000393.1 GCA_025355125.1 Opitutaceae bacterium
CGGGGAGGGAGGGGACGGCGGGTCGGAGACCGCGCCCTACTTTCGGATCAGGCGAGCGGGAGTGTGAGGCGCATCGTGGTGCCGGAGGGGCTGGTGGAAACGAGCGACAGGTCGCCGTGGTGGGAGAGGAGGACGCGTTTCGCGATGGCGAGGCCGAGGCCGGTGCCGCCGGGGCGGCCGGAGAGGAATGAATCGAAAATGCGTTCGCGGATGCTCTCGGGAATGCCGGTGCCAGTGTCGGTGAGGTCGAGCAGCGCGGCGGGGCCGGTGTCGCGCAGTTGCGCATCGAGGGTGAGCGTGATCGTGCCGCCGTCGGGCATGGCCTGCATGGCGTTGATGATGAGATTAAGCAGGACTTGCTGGAGCTGGCCGTGGTGGCCTTCGACGACGAGGGGGCGCGGCGGCGGCTCGAAGCGCAGGGAGATTTTACTCTGCGCGAATTTGAGGCGGAGGAGGACGAGCGTGTCCTCGATGATTTCGCCGAGAGAGCAACGGGTGTGCAGGCTCGTGGGGGCTTTGGCGAAATTCAGCACGCGCGTGACGATCGCCTCGAGTTGGTCGAGTTTTTCGCCGATCACGCGCATGTCGGTATGGCGCGGATCGTCGGGCGGGAAATCTACGCCGAGGCCGCCGTGCAGGAGCTTGAGCACGGTGAGGGGATTGCGGATTTCGTGGGCGATCTCGGCGGCGAGGAGGCCGAGGGTGGTGAGGCGCTCGTTTTTGCGGAGGGAGTCTTCGCTTTGGAAAACGCGGGTGTAGAGGCGCGAGTTTTGCAGGGCGACGGCGCCGAGCGAGGCGAGGGCGGCGAGGAGGCGTTTCTCGTCGTTGTCGAAGCGGTGAAGACGATCGGTGAAAACGGCGAGCACGCCGAGGACTTCGCCCTCGTAGCTCAAGGGCGTCGCGAGGACGGAGACGAGTGCGGGGTCGTGGGGGAGGTCGCTGAGGTCGCGGAAGTCGGGCGTCTGGATGTTGCCGAAAGAGACGGGGCGGCGGGTGTGGACGGCGGCGGCGAAGGCGCAGGAATCGAGGGGCATTTCTCCCATCGGCAACGGCGTGATGGCAGCGCTGGTGAGCGAGGCGAAGCGGAGCGTGGCCTCGTCGGTGTCATGGAGATAAAGCGCGCACGCGCGGGCGGAGAGGACTTGGCGGGCGTCGCGGGTGAGGGCGTCGAAGAGTTCCTGAGGTTCGATTTTAGCGACGAGCGACTGGCCGGTGGTGATGAGGGTTTCGAGCTGGCGGGCCTTGGTTTTAAGGTGGCCGATTTGCCAGAGGCGCTGGAGGACGGCGGTGGCCTCGGCGGTGAAACGGACGAGGAGTGCGAGGTCGCCGGGTGTGAAATGATTGGCGGTGTCGTGATCGAGACAGATGACGCCGATGACCTGGCCGTTGTCTTCCATCGGCGCGGCCATTTCCGAAGCAGTCGAGGGGCGGACGCGCACGTAGCGCGGGTCGCGCGTGACATCGGTGACGAGTTGGGCGCGGGTGTGGAACGCGACCCAGCCAGTGACGCCCTGACCGAGGCGGAGGACGACTTCACGGTAATCGGAGGGGAGGCCGATCTGCGTCTCGATTTCGAGGCGGCCGGTGTCGGGATTGAGCAGTGAGATCGAGCCGGCGGAGCCGTTGAAATGCGTCAGGAGTTCGCCGAGGATACGCGGCAGGACGAAGACCGGGTCGTCGCTCTGAAAACCGAGCGAGGCAATGCGACCGAGTGTGGCCTGATCGGCGAGGGTGAGGGCGAGGGCGGCGGCGGATGGAGCGAGGGCGGCGGAGGAATCCACGGGGCAACGATTGGGGAATCGGCGGGGATGGCCAGAAATTCTGTTAGCACGCGCGGATGCGCGGACGGGGCGCAATGGCCGCGCGGCGGAGCGCACGGCCCGCCTCGGAGCGGTTATTTACCGGCGGCGGGAGGCGGGGCCGGGGCGGCGATGACCTCGGCAAGGGCGTCGCGCAGGGCGTGGAGACGGTCGGGGTTTTCGATGGGCTCGTGGTTGGCGCTCTCGATATAAAAGGTATCGATGGCGACGCCGCGTTCGGTGCCGATGCGGGCAAAGGTGGTGTCGAAGCCGTGGTCGGAAACGGTTTTCGCGAGGCGATAGAGGAGGCCGATTTGGTCGCGAGCTTGGATTTCGACGATGGTGCGCTCCATGGAAAGCTCGTGGTAAACCTCGACCGTGGGAGGGAAGGAGCTGTGCAGGGCTTCGCCGTTGGAAGCGGAAAGGTAACGCGTGGAGGCGATCTTTTTGGCCTGTGCGACGATGTCGGGATAGAGGTCTTTGCTGGAGACGAGGGCGGACTCGATGGTCTTGGCGAAGATGTCCTGGGCGGCGGCGCTTTGGACGACGCCGCGGCCGGGTTCGACGACGTAGAAGGTGTCGATGGCGATGTGGTCGGTGCGGGAAATGACTTTCGCGCCGAGAATGCTCAGGCCGGCCACGCTGAGGGCACCGGCGAGTTTATAGAAGAGGCCGGCGCGGTCCCAGGTGACGACGTTGACGACGGTGAGGGAGCGGTTGAGGTCGTCTTTCCACTCGATGATGGGGCGGAGCGTGCCCACGGAATCAGCGGCGGCGATGGACGTGAACAGTTTGTTCACCATCTGAATGTGGAGCGCGATCTCGCTGCCATCGGTGTGGATGAAGTAGCGATCGGGCAGCAGGCTGAAGTGCGCCGTGATCTCGTCGTCACTGATGCCGGGGATGCGCTGGGCGATGAGTTCCTGTTGGGTCATGAGCTTCTTGGCTTCGTAGCTGGCAGCGAGAGTGGGGCCGTGTTTCAGGCGCTCGTGCGTCGCGCGATAGAGGGTGGTGTGAAGAGTGTCTTTGTAGCTGTTCCAGAGGTCGATCGTGGTGCCGCGGGCGTCACAGAACGTGTGAACGTAAAGCATGCGCAGGCGCTCGGGATCGAGCACAAGTTCTGCGAAGGCTGCGGCGGTGTTAGGATCATCTACATCCCGCTTCTGCCAGAATCGTGCCATTACCAGATGATTTTTGATGACGAAGAGGACGACGGCGCGGCCCTCGGGTGAGACATCAAGGCGGGCAAGAAGGGGTTCTGCGAGGCGCACGCCGCTTTCGGCGTGGCCCTGAATGCCCTCAGCTTTGCCGATATCGTGGAGCAGCAGGGTGAGATAAAGGAGGGCGGGGTCGGAGACCTCGTGGAGGGCCTCGCGGTATTTGAGCGTGATGGGCTCGGCGGCGGTGAAGATGCGGTCGAGCTCGCGGATGGCGTTAAGCGTATGAACGTCGGCCGTGTAGCGGTGGTAATACTCGTGCTGCACGAGGCAGGTGAGCGCGTCGAATTCGACGATGAAGCGGCCGAGCACGCCGAGTTCGTGCATCAGCGCGAGGGCGGGATAAACCGCGCCGACCTCGGAAAGGATGGCGCGGAAGCTCACGGTCGCGTCGGCCGAGGCGGCGACGTCTGGAGTGAGGAGCGGCAGGGATTCGCGGATGAGTTCGCGGAGGTGGAGATCGAGCGCGCAATCGAGCTGCTGGCTGTGGCGGAAAACGCGGATCAGACGAACGGGGTCTTCGGTAAAGACCGTGGGCGAATCGGCGGCGAGTTCGCGGCCGCGGACGATGAAGCCATCGAGGCGCTTGCTGCGCGTGAAACGGGAGATGCGGAGGGATTCGCGGATGGAACCGAGGGCGGCGGCGCCACCGCGGCCAATGGTCAACGCGAGGCGGCTCTCCACGAGTTTCGACATGCGAAAAATCGTCTGCGCGGCGCGGTAGTAATCCTGCATGAACCGCTCGACGCGGAGCAGCATATCGGGCTCGGAGTAACCGAGGTTTTCGGCGACGCGGGGCTGGGTATCGAGATTGAGCGTGTCGGTCGGGCGCGGGCTGATGAAGTGCAGCTCGTTGCGCACGCGGAGGAGGAATTCGTAGGCGTGCTGGGCGGTCTCGACGTCGGCGGGCTTCAGGTAGCTCTGGGTGGCGAGGTCGGCGAGGGTGCTGATGCCGAGTTTCACGCGCGCCATCCAAACGGTGTTTTGATAATCGCGCAGGCCGCCGACGCCGTTTTTGAGGTCGGGCTCCTGGTTGAAAACGGTGTCGGCGAATTTCGCGCGGCGGCTGGCTTGGTCGTCGAGACGGGCGTTGATATAGGCCTTGGGGTCGTCGCTCGTGTAGAAATTGCGGTAGGTTTGGGTGAACGTCTCGGCGAGGGCGACGGAGCCGGCGACATAGCGGGCTTCGAGAAGCGCGGTCTTGGTCTGGATGTCCTTGCGGGCCTCGATGAAGACCTCGTCGAGCGTGCGCGTGGAGTGGCCGACCTTCAGGCCGCAGTCCCAGAGGAGATAAAGGATTTCCTGCGTGAGGTGTTCCTGGAGCGGCTTCGCCTGCGCGGGTTTGGTCTTCGCGGGGAAGAGAAACATCACGTCGATGTCGCTCCACGGCGCGAGTTCGCCGCGGCCGTAGCCGCCGAGGGCGATGAGGGCGACGGGCATGGGCAAGGGGCCGTGGACGCGGATAAACGAGGCAACGGCGTAGTCGAAAAGGGCGACCAGCAACTCGTCGAGGGTGGCCGAGCGGGCGCGGACGACGGTGAGGCCGGTGGCGCCGGCGTTGTGGAGGACGCGGAGGGCGACTTGCTCCGATTTGAGGTAGGCCTTGGCCGCGGCGAGACGTTCGGGCGCGGGCACATCGCCGGTGAAGGCAAGGATTTCGCTGGCGGGCTCGGACGGGCGTTGGGGCATGAGCGGAAGACAGTGGAGTTGAAAAGGGCTCCGCGCAAAGCGCGAAAAATAGCTCGCGTGGGCGGGACTGAAAAACGGCATTGCGGGGGGCGGAGCCGCGCGGTTTTCTAACCGGTTTCAATCCCGCATTCCACCATGGCCGAGATCACCAAGAGCTACGAATCCCGCGACGTTGAGCAGAAATGGTATGCCGCCTGGCAGCAGGCCGGCTGCTTCGCGGGCAAAGTCGCGCCCGACCAGCCCGCCTACAGTATCGCGATTCCGCCACCCAATGTGACGGGCGTGCTCACGATGGGCCACGTGTTGAACAACACGATTCAGGACATCCTCGTCCGCCGCGCGCGCCTCGAAGGCAAGTCCGCGATGTGGCTCCCCGGCACCGACCACGCGGGCATCGCCACGCAGACCGTCGTCGAACGCCAGCTCCGTAAGGAGAAGAAAACGCGGCACGATTTCGGCCGCGAAAAATTTGTCGAAAAAGTGTGGGAGTGGAAGGAGGAGAAGGGCGGCATCATCCTCGAGCAGCTTCGCCGGCTCGGCGCGTCGTGCGACTGGGATCGCACGCAGTTCACGATGGA
>JANXLP010000034.1 GCA_025355125.1 Opitutaceae bacterium
GGTGATCCGCCGGCACCCAGTCACGCAGGTCGGGCGGCAACAGCAGCGGGGTGTCTCGGTCAATATTCACGTATCGGGCCATATCTAATTACATAGCAATTACTAGGCCAAGTATCAGCCTAAGTCCGACAGCCTGCTAGCGTCGTGCTCACGGGAAGGTGCGCTCCAGAGATTTTCCGGGCGCGAGGGGGCGCCAGGCGGCGCCGAATTCGCGGAGGGCGAGACGGACGCGGGCGAGGTCGGCGGGCGTGAGCACGGGTGAGGTGACGTGGCGGCGGCGGCAGGTGATGGCGAGGGTGGCGGTGAACGTGGCGGGGTCGGCGGCGCCGCCCCATTGCTCGGCTTGGAGACACTCGACGAGCGACTCGCTTTGGAGGGCCTCGACGTTTTTGGACCAGTCAATTTTTTGGCCGTGAAGTTTGGTGGTGAGGTGATCGAGGGAGGCGCCGGCGGCGAGTTGGCCGAAGAAGGCGTCGTGCCAGCCGAGGGTGGTTTCGACGACGAAGTGAAAGGCGTCGTGCGGGAGAATGCCCTGCTTCGGCATCGCGCCGTGCGTGCGGGTGCCGTCGGGGCGCTCGCAGACGAGCGTATCGGTTTTTGCGGTGACAGAGCCTTTGGTGAAGCGAACGAGCATGGGCAGAAGGAACGGCGTTGGCTTAGGCGCGCAAGAGGAGGAGGCGGACGCCTTCGATGGGCTTTTCTGTGATCGGGGTGAGTGGGAGCGGGGTGCGCGAGCGGAGGGCGGCGAGCACGGTAGCGTGCGTGAGCAGGGCACCGCTGAGGCCGGTGGGAATCTCGGCGAGGGGCGTGGTGGGGAAGAGTTTTGCGGCGACGTGGGTGGCGAGGTCGAGGAGTTCGGTGGCGGACTCGATGAGGACTTGGTGCGCGGTGTGGTCGCCTTCGGAGGCGAGGCGGAGGACGGCGGGGGCGAGGGCGGCAATGACGCGGTTGGGCTCGGCGTGGGCGTAGAAGTAGCGGGTGAGGGCGCGGGCGTCGGCGGCGTCGCCGAGCTCGGTGTGATCGCGGACAGTGGGGCCGAGGCGCGAGGGCGGGAGCCAGCCCTGGAGTTCGAGGAGGGCGCGGGCGATGGCGCGGCGGCCGAGTTCGTAGCCGCTGCCGGGATCGCCGAAACGCCAGCCGGTGCCGCCGGCGTAGTGGACGGTGCCATCGGGCGCGCGGGCGGCGACGAAGGAGCCGGTGCCGGCGTGGAGGACGAGGCCGGGGCGGCCGTGCGTGGCGAGTTCGAGCGTGGGGAGAGAGTCGGGCGCGGCGGTGACGTGGCCAAAGCCGGTGAGCGTGGCGGCAAACTCGGCCCAGAAGGCGGGCGCGCCGGACATGAAGAGCTGAGTCGCCATGATCGGCGACGAGCTGAGAGTTGAGAGCTGAGAGCTGAGAGCCGGAGAGGAAATGAGCGCGGCCAGGGCGGCGGTGACGGTGGTGCGGGCGGCGTCGTTGCCGACGATGTTGGGGTTGCAGCCGGGGGCGACGTGGCGGGCGACGATGGTGCCGGTGGCATCGATGAGGATGCACTCGGTCTTGGTGCCGCCGCCGTCGATGCCGATTTTGAAATTAGGGGGCATTGAAAATGTGGAAGTCAGGAAGGCAGGAAGTGAGGGGCTGGCGAGCAATGTCGGAACCGAGAGCCGAAGCGGTCGCACGGGGAAAGCCGACAAAAAAGCTTTCTCTGCCGAAGGCGGCGCGGCACGTTCGCGCGATGGAAATAATCCCGAGGAAAACGTGGCGCATGCTGTTGGTCCTGATGGGAATCCCCGCGGTGGTTTACGGAAAGGGTGCTGAGAGTCTGCCGCCGGTGGAGCAATTTTCACGCGGGCCGGCGGTGCAGCACGCGGTGCTCTCACGCGACGGGCGCACGGTGGCGCATCTGGTAACGTTCGAGAAAGAGCAGCGGTTGGTTTTTCGCGATCTGGCCACGGGGAAGGTGCAGGGCGTGGAGATTCCCTCAAGCAACATCCCGCTCGAGGTGGGCTACAGCTCGTTTTCCTGGGTGGGTAGCGACCGGGCGATTTTCAGCCTGTATCCCGCCGGAGTTTCGGCGATAGATCGCAATGGGACCAACTACATCGGTCTCGCGGGCCGTGATCGTGATGAAGACCGTCGGGATAACCAGCCGGTCATGCTGAGTGGGTTGCTCTTTGCCTTAGCTGGGAAGGACGAAGGCAAAGCTCTGATGTATGAATATGACCGTCCCGTCGGGCTCCGCGATGCGGCGTTTTACCGGGTCAATTTCCCACACGTGAGCCTCGTGGACACGAGGACCGGAGGGTTCTCGCGCGTGGTGGAAAATCCCGGCAACGTGGTGCAGTGGCTCGCGGACGGAAAAGGTTTCGTCGCGGTCGGAGTGCAGCGCGAGAAAGGATTGAACCGCATCATCCACCGCGCGAGCGAGGCCGATGGATGGCGGCCGCTCGCCGAACTCGATTACAACGGCCGTCGCACCGTGCCGCTCGCGCTCTCGGGTAACGGAGACACGCTCTATCTGGCGCGCATCACGCCCGAGGGCACCTGGGGCGTTTACACCTATGATGTGCGGGCGCAGCGCCTCGGTGAGCTCGTGCTCAGCCACGATGTCTACGACATTATTCCGCCAAACTTCACCGTGGCCCACGATGGGTTTGCCCTACAGGGCTTAGTGCTCTCGGCGGACCGCAATGAGCTGCTGGGCATCCGTTATGTGACCGACCGGGCGAAAACATTTTGGCTGAATGCGGACATGGTCGCGGTGCAGGCTGCCCTGGACAAATCCTTGCCCAAGAAGATCAACACCATCGGCAGCATGAGTGACGACCGCCAGAAGCTGCTCGTGCTTTCGTGGAGTGCGTCCGATCCCGGAACTTACTATATCTTTGACCGCGCCAAAAATTCGCTCGAACCGCTTTTGGCGCGTATGCCGTGGATCAAGCCGGCCGAGCTGGCCGAGGTTTTCCCGATGAGCTACCACGCGCGGGACGGCCTGCTCGTGCGCGGTTACCTCACCGTGCCGCACGGACGTGAGGCGAAGCATCTGCCTCTGGTGGTTTATCCACACGGTGGACCGTGGACACGCGATGCGTGGGACTTTGACCCCTTGGTGCAATTTCTGGCCTCGCGCGGTTATGCAGTCTTGCAATTGAACTATCGCGGTTCGGTCGGCTTCGGGGATAATTTTTACAAGAAAGGGCTGCGCAAAGTGGGGCGCGAGATTCAGGACGACATCGCCGACGGCACGCGCTGGGCGGTCGAAAAAGGCGTCGCCGACCCTGCGCGCATTGCAATCATGGGAGCGAGCTATGGCGGGTATTCGGCATTGATGGGTCTGGCCACGACACCGGAACTGTATCGCTGCGGCATCAGCCTCGCCGGGGTGACTGATTGGAACGAGCTGATCAAGCAAGGGCGCGACGCCTACCCCGAGGACTACAAGGGCATCGAGGGGATGCTGGGGGACCCGCTAAAGGATGGTGAGGAGCTGCGCGCGGTCTCCCCTGTCAATCAGGCGGATAAGTTTAGGGCCCCTGTGCTCATCGTCCACGGGACCGACGATCCGGTCGTGCCGTATGCACAGGCCACGGCGATGGTCGCGGCGCTCGACCGGGCCAAGAAACCCTACGAATTCGCGGCCAAGAAAAATGAAATGCACGGTTTGGCGAATGCTAAGAATCGTGAGGAATTCTATACGCGAGTTGAACAGTTCTTGGCGAAGAACCTAGCCGACTCCCGCAAGCAGCCATGATTCGCGGCATTGATCATCTCAACATCGTCGTCGCCGACATGGCGCGGTCGCTGGTGTTTTACTGTGAGGTGCTCGGCTTCACGAAAACCAAGGAGGCGCACCTCGAAGGTGAGTGGATCGAAAAGATCGTGGGGCTGCCTGGCGTGAAAGCGCACGCGGTGTTTATCGAGGCGCCGGGTGGTGGGCCGCGGATCGAATTGCTCCACTACCATTCGCCGGAAGGCGTGGCGTTGGCGGAAAACGCGAAAGCGAATACGCGCGGGCTGCGGCATTTCGCGCTGCGGGTGGACGATATTTTTGCGGTGACGGCGACGTTGCGCGCGGCGGGCGTCGAGGTGTGGGGTGAGCCGACGGCGGTGCCGGGGGGCGTGGTGAAATTCGACGAGGGCGGCGGTGGGAAGACGCTGGTTTACTTCCTCGATCCGGACGGGGTCATCGTCGAGCTGGCGGAGTATCGGTGAGGATGCTCGGCGGGGGCAAATTCACCGGCTGGAAATGGGAAACGTGAAGGTCAATGAACCGTAGGCCTGGGCGTGGCCCTGTCGTTTGAACTCGGGGGTGCGCCGGACCTGGGATAGACAGATTTTGGCGCGTCCGTAGTTGAACGTAAGACCGAATTGAAAATCTCCGACGAAGACCTCGCGGGCCACGTGGTGACTCGCGGTAAAAGTATTTCCGTCGAGCGAGATATCGCGGCCGACAGCGCGGAGATCAAAGCCGCCGAAAGCGTGCACGCCCCAAGGGGCCGGCTTGCCGCCGGCCTGTGAAGTATCGGCCCCCGAGCGGATCACGTCGGTGCCGAAATCGTCGGGGAGTCCGTAGCCGAAGCGGAGGGCTCCGCCGGCGTTGAGGTAGGTGGCGACATTGCCGACGGAGAATCCGGCGTGGGAGATCACATCAAAGCCCAGTTGATTTCGTTCGCCGTAAAACCAGCGCACTTTGCTTTGCTGAAAGAGATTGAGCCCGGGTTCGTTGCGGAGCTGGTGGGACCAGCCGAGAGCACGCCGGCTTTTGGAGATGTGATCATGCACGAAATCCTGGACTTCTTTGCCGAGGGCCGCGGGACCGATCACGCCGGCGTCTGCGCCCCAGACCGAAAGCCAAGCGCGGGGGCCGTTCGAAACGGAGCGGGCTTGAAGGGCGACGCTCAGGTAAAGCCACGCGGCGTAGGGTCGGTCTTCGACTTGCAGGTCCGGCGTATGCAGCTCGGCCGGCGTAAACATGTTTTGTCCGACCGAGAAGGCGGCGCGCATTTGCACGGGCAATTTGTCGCGTGCCTGCGCCGCTTCCGTTGCAGCTTCGCGGTTATCTTTCCGCTCCGCGTGCTCTGTAGCTTTTTTCGCGAGCCACTTTGCCCACTGGACTTGGAAAGCGTCTTCGAAGCGGAGGATGCGGCCCGAGATTACCGTGAGTTTTTGGCCGGTGGTGTAATAGCGATCCGATCCCGTGCCGATGGTATAGAGATCGTTTTCGGAAAACAGGGTGGCGGACACATAGTCCACGCTCGCTGCTTCCACACCGGAATTCGAGATGTCGGGACTGACGGCACACATCCCCGGGCTGGTCAGAGATAATGCGACCCATCCAGCCCATGCCCTTTTCATCGTGAAGGCTCAGGCTTCCCAACGCCCGTAGATGCCGCAGGGGAGGATTTTTTTGTCGCGCTCGATGGGGAGGCCGACTTCGCCGGCGGTGATGGACCCGCCGCGGCCGTGCATGAGCTCGGTGAGGAGGTTGGCGACGACGGTGGGTGAGAGGCGCGCGGTGTAGGCGTTGATCAGGAAGAAGAGGGGCGAGGGCGTGAGGAGCGCGCGGCACTCGGTGAGGAGGGGCCAGAGGTGTTCTTCGAGTTTCCACATCTCGCCGGTGGCGCCGCGGCCGTAGGTGGGCGGGTCCATGATGATGGCGTCGTAGAGCTTGCCGCGCTTCTGTTCGCGGCGGACGAATTTTAGGCAGTCGTCGGCGATGTAGCGGATGGGCGCATCGACGAGGCCGGAGAGGACGGCGTTTTCCTTGCACCATTTCACCATGCCTTCGGCGGCGTCGATGTGGGTGACGCTGGCGCCGGCTTTGGCGGCGGCGCAGGTGGCGGCGCCGGTGTAGCCAAAGAGATTGAGGACGTTGACGGGGCGACCGGCGGCGCGGGCGGTTTTGATCTTGGCGGAGAACCACTCCCAGTTGACGGCTTGCTCGGGGAAGAGGCCGGTGTGCTTGAAGGAGGTCGGGTGAATCTTAAACGTGAGGCCGAGCGACTCGTAGTTGAGCTTCCAGTGATCGGGAATGGCTTTGCGGAACTCCCATTTGCCGCCGCCTTGCTCGCTGCGGTGGTAGAGGCCGTCCCAGCCATCCCACTTCGCGGCGGGGGCGCCGGGGGTGGCGACGCCGCCGGCCGTATTTCCGGCCGATCCGCGACGGGGCCAGATGATCTGGGGATCGGGGCGGACGAGATTGTAGGCGCCCCAGCGCTCCTGTTTCAGGCCGTCGCCGCAATCGAGGAGTTGGTAGTCGCGCCAGCGGTCGGCGATGATGAGGGAGGGGCGTTGGACGGAGGCGGACATGCGTGGTGTTGGCGGCGAGGGAAAGGGTGAGGATGGGGTGTGTCGAGCCGCGTCGCCCGGAGCGGTTGCCCGAAGTGGTCGGGTGAAAATACCCGCATATGATTCCGGGCCATTGACAGCGGTTGGAGCAACGGGCTTTTTCCCCGCTCCTATGAACACAAAAACCCTCTTGCGCAGTGCTTCGGCGGCTGTGCTTTTCGCGCTTTGCGGCGCCCCGTTGTCGGCTGACGTCGTCGAGACGAAGAACGGCTCGCGTCTCGTCGGCACGGTGACCGGAATCGGTGGCGGCAGCGTCACGTTGAGCACGGATTACGCCGGCTCGCTGACGATCAAGCAGAGCGATGTCGTCGCGATCACGACGGATGGGCCGGTGGCGGTGCGTCTGGCGAGTGGCACGCGCATCGACGGCAAAGTTTCCGGCACCGCCGGGGCTTTGACGGTCACGGGCGCCGACGGCACCATCTCCACTTCGGTGGACAAGGTCGCAGCCAGCTGGGCGGCGGGCGGCAAAGACCCGGCGATCGCGGCGCTTGAGCGCGGCTGGGCCTACGAGGCGGCTGTCGATGTCTCGGGCAAGACCGGCAACAAGGAGCAGCTCGGCACGGGTTTCTCGTTCCGCGCGACGCTCGCCGGTTCGCGGGACACGCTGCAATTCTACTCGGCCTATGACCGCCAGGTTTCCGACGGCGTGAAGTCGGCGGACCAGTTCAAGGCGGGTCTCGACTACGCGAACAATTTCTCCGGCAAGAAATCGTGGTATGTGCGCGATGAGGCCGGCTTCGACCGCGTGAAAGACATCGAACTCTACAACGTCGCGGCGGCCGGTTTGGGCTACGACTTCATCAAGGAAGCGAAGCAGACGCTCACGGGTCGCGCGGGTTTGTCGTTCCGCTATGCCGGTTACAAGAATCCCCGGACGGAAGACGTGAAGAGCGCCGGTATGGACTTCGGCCTCACGCACAAGCTGCAGATGGAAAATGCGATCCTCCGCAACAGCCTCACCTACGTGCCGGCCTTCGATGATGTCGCCGTTTACGTGATCACGCACGAGAGCTCGCTGGAGATGCCGTTGCTGAGCACGCAGTGGAAGCTGCGCATGGGCGTGGCCAACGACTACAACAGCAAGCCCGGACGCGGCGTCGAGCGGCTCGACACGACCTACTTCACCCGGCTCGTGCTGAGCTGGAAGTAAGCGCAGCGCGCGCGATTTTTTCACCGCGGAATAATCCGCGGTCCGACGGCCTCTTGTATGCCATGAGGCCGTTTTTATTTTTGGGAATATGGAGTAGGGCGGTGCTGCTGATCGGAGCCGCAGTGGTGGCCGGCGGGATGGCGATGGGGACCGAGCAGCGATTCGCGTCGGGGTCGGCGCGCGTGGCGTTGGTCGAGCTTTACACGAGCGAAGGGTGCAGCAGTTGTCCGCC
>JANXLP010000046.1 GCA_025355125.1 Opitutaceae bacterium
CGTTCACCTCGAAATCAAGGAGAAGGAGGATTGGGACGGACGGAAGTATAAGCAGGAGGCGATGATCTTCCCCCGCTACCACCAGTGGGACGTCGTCCGCCGCCTCGTCGAAACCGCCCGCGCCGAAGGCCCCGGCCACAAATACCTCATCCAACACAGCGCCGGCTCCGGCAAATCCAACTCCATCGCCTGGGTCGCGCATCAACTCTCTGCCCTCTATACCGCGAAGGGCACGAAGCAGTTTCACTCCGTCATCGTCGTCACCGACCGCACCGTCCTCGACGACCAGCTTCAGGAGACGATCTACCAGTTCGAGCACACCGACGGCGTCGTCGGCCGCATCAACCGCGACGAGGGCGAAGGCTCCAAGTCCGAGAAACTGGCCGCAGCCTTGGAAGGCTCCCAGCCCATCATCATCGTCACCATCCAGACCTTCCCGTTCGTTCTGCGCGCCATCGAAAATAGCGTAAGCCTGAAGGAGCGTTGCTACGCCATCATCGCCGATGAAGCCCACTCCTCGCAAAGCGGCTCCACCGCTCGCGAGCTCAAGAAGGTGTTAATGATCGACGCCGACGAGACCGACGAAAAGGAGATCGATTCCGACGACATGATCGCCGCCGCCGTCGCATCTCGGAGAGCCAATGCCAATCTGAGTTTCCTCGCCTTCACCGCGACGCCGAAGACGAAGACGTTGGAGCTATTCGGCCGCTTGCCGAAACCCGCCGAAGCCCCGTCCAAGCAGAACAAGCCCGCCGCCTTCCACGTTTACAGCATGCGCCAGGCAATCGAGGAGGGCTTCATCCTCGATGTGTTGAAAAACTACACGAACTACAAAGTCGCCTATCAGCTCGCCCTGAAAATCCAAGCGGCCGACGCCGAGGTCGAGAGCCGCAAGGCCCAGGTGAAGCTCAACCAGTGGGTGCGGCTGCACGACTACAACATCGCGCAAAAAGTGCAGGTCATCGTCGAGCACTTCAAAACCCACGTCATGGGTCTGCTCGGTGGCCACGCCAAGGCGATGGTCGTGACCAGCTCCCGCAAGGAGGCGGTGCGCTACAAACTGAACTTCGACCGATACATCGCCGAAAAAGGCTACGCTAAGCTCTACGGCATGGTGGCATTCTCCGGCGAAGTGGAGTTCAACGAAAAGGACCCAAACTCAGCCGGACTGATCGGTCAGAAGTTCACCGAGATCAGCATGAACCCCGGACTCAAGGGCCGCGATCTGCGCAAGGCCTTCGATTCGGGCGATTATCAGGTCATGATTGTCGCCAACAAATTCCAGACCGGCTTCGACCAGCCCAAGCTCTGCGCCATGTATGTCGATAAGAAGCTCGGCGGCGTAGAGTGCGTGCAAACCCTGTCGCGCCTCAACCGCGTCTATCCCGGCAAAGCCGATACCGGCACCTTCGTCTTGGATTTCTTCAACGAGCCCGAGGACATCCTCGCCGCGTTTAAGCCCTATTTCCAGACGGCGGCGCTGACGGACGTCTCGGACCCGAACCTGATTTTCGACCTCAACGAAAAGCTGCGCGCCTCGGGCATCTTTCAATGGACCGAGGTCGAGCAGTTCTGCACCGCCTTTTTCCAGAAGAGCAAAAGCAACGCCGCCCTCGCCAATATCTGCAAACCCGCCGTGCAGCGCTGGCAGATCCGCTACAAGGCCGCCGTGCTCGCCTATCAACAGACGCGCGACCTGCTGGAGCGCACCAAGCTGACGGGTGACGCCGTCCTCATCGCCAACGCCGAAAACAGCTTTAAAGCCGCCAAGAAGGAGAAGGACTCGCTGGATATTTTCAAAAAAGACCTCGGCACCTTCGTCCGCTTCTACGAGTTCATGTCCCAGATCGTGGACTACGACGACCCGAGCCTGGAAAAGCTCAGCCTCTACGCCCGCAACCTGAATCCCCTCCTCCGCGAGCAATTCGTCGATGAAGACGACATCGATCTGAATCACATCGTCCTCAGCCACTATCGCCTCTCCAAGATCAAGCAGCAGGACCTCCTGCTCAACGAGGACCAAGCTCCCTACGGCCTGAAACCCGGCGAGGGTATGGGCACCGCCAAGGCGCGCGACCCGAAGGAGGAGTTTCTTTCGCAGATCATCGCCCGGCTGAACGAGCTCTTCATCACCGACCACCTCACCGAAAACGATCTGGTCAACTACGCCTACACGGTCCGCGACAAGGTGAGGGAAAACGAAACCGTGATGAAACAACTCGCGAATAACAGCGATGAGCAGGCCCTGCTGGGCGATTTCCCAAAGGCCGTGGACGACGCGATCCTCGACAGCAGCGAAGCCCACGAAAATCAAAAGCTGCAACTCCTCTCCGACCCGAAGAAAGCCGCCGCTTTCGCCCGACTCGTGTTCGACCTTTTGAAGGTCGCGAGTTGATTTCGGGCAGGAATACCCGGCTACCTTTACCGAATTTAGAATCCTTAACGATGGTCAGCCAACCACCCCACAATTCACGCGTCTTGCAGGTGCGTAATTTCCACGAACTCGCCACCACGCCCCTCGCCCACGGCATCAACGCCCTCTGCTGGGAGCGCACGTTGCCGGGTGACTATGCCGAGGTCGTGCGCCTCCTCGGCGACGGCGCCGGCGAACCCATCACCACGCTCGACGAGGCCAAACTCCTCGCGCTGCCCGTGAGCCCCGCCGGTCGCACCGCCATCGACCACATGCTCGCCGATCTCCGCCTTCTCCGCGACCGCGAACTCGATCCCGTCCTCAACTGCATCCACGGCTACCCGCGCGACGAAGAACCCGGCCCCGTCGTCACCGATGTCTTTTCCTTCCACGCCGACAGCGCCCCGATCGAGGCCTACACGTGGCTCTGCACTTACTACGGCCCGCCCAGCGAGGGTCTGCACAATGAGGACGCCCTCCGCCGTATCGACATCGCCGCCACGCGCGCCGAACTCCTAAAACTCCACGGCGGTCCCGACGACGCCGATTTCAAAATCTTCCTCAGCGAAAATTGCTACGACCTCCACTACGCCGCCGCGCCCGGTGCCCAGCCGTATTCCTTCGGCCATTTCAATCTCTGGCGCATCGCCACCGACTACCCCGGCAACCCCGTCCCACCCTGCATCCACCGCGCCCCCGCTACGAAACCCAGCGATCCTGCGCGCCTGCTGCTCATCAGCTGAGGCTGAGCAGTCAGCCGCCCCATTCATCTCTCAGTCATAAATTCCTTCGCACCCACGATCCGGCTGGTAGCTGACTACTGATCACCGAAAGCTTTCCACCTCTGCCCTGTCCGAAATGGCAGCCGTCGAACGTTGAAGTGATGAAAACCTATTTCTGAAACATCCCTGCGACTCCCAAACCTCCCCGATCCCGACCACGTTGAATTTACTCCCATGAAAAGTGCCAAAGCCCCCAAAAACACGATCTGCCTGTGGTTCGACAACGACGCGCACGCCGCCGCGAAGTTCTACGCCAAAACGTTTCCGGATAGCAAAGTGACCGGCGTGCACAAAGCGCCGAGCGACTTCCCCTCGGGTAAAAAGGGCCAGGTCCTCACGGTCGAGTTCACCGTGCTCGGCATCCCGTGTCTCGGGCTCAACGGCGGGCCGGGCTTTCCCCAGAGCGAAGCCTTCTCCTTCCAAGTCGCGACCGACACCCAGGAGGAAACCGACCGCTACTGGAACGCCATCGTCGGCAACGGCGGCCAGGAAAGCCAATGCGGCTGGTGCAAAGATCGCTGGGGCCTCAACTGGCAGATCACGCCCCGCACCCTCACCGAGGCGATGGCCAAGGGCGGCGCGGAGGCCAAGCGTGCTTTCGAGGCGATGATGGAAATGGGCAAGATCGACATCGCCAAAATCGAAGCCGCGCGACGCGGCTGACCGCTCGCCGCTCCGGGCGCGCACTCTCGATCCCAGCCTCGCCTCGACCGCATCCGCCGCGCCCCCGGCACCCCCGTGGCCCGGCTCCTCCGCCGGGGCTGAAATTCTTCTGTGTGTTCCGTGAGCCACCTCCCTTTCCCCCCGGTCGCTCGCACACCTCCTGCTAACACAGCGGGATGAATTTCCGCAGCCGCTCCTTGCTCCTCGGCTCCCTCGCCGCTGCCGTCACGCTCTCCGCCGCGACTCTCTACCAAGGCGCGACGCTCCTTCCGCTCGGCTCGGGTCAAGACACCCCCACTCGCTCCCGCTACCTGCTCGTTTCCGACACCGGCGTGATCACCGCCCTCGGTGCCGGCGCCGGCTCCGGTGACACCGCCGTCGCCACCGCGCGCACCGCGCCCGGCTTCAGCGTCGTGAACCTCGCCGGTAAGATCGTCATGCCCGGCTTCGTCTCCGGCCATAGCCATCTCTGGCAGAGTGCATTTTGCGGGATCACTCCCGGCTCGGAATTCCCGGCGTGGCTCCAAGGCCTGCACTAGACCTACGGCGCGTTCTTCGGTCCGGGCGATTTCGCGGCGTTCACCCGCCACGGCGCCTACGACCAACTCCGCCACGGCGTCACCACGACCTACAACCACTCGCACTATTTTCCCGCCGGCGGCTTCCCCCAATACCTCGAGCAATTCGACGCCGAGCTCACCACTCCGCAGCACTTCGTCTTCGCCTCGGTCAACGACGCGAAATCTGACGACGCCACCTGGCGCGCCCGGCTCGCGCCGATCCTCCGGCAGGTCGCGCCCCGCGCCGACCGCACGCTCCTCGCATTGTCTCTCAACACCGTCGGCAACTACGCCGGCCCGGCCATTTTCGCCTGCGAGATCGCCCTCGCCAAAGAACTCGGCCTCACCACGCAGACGCACTACCTCGAGCCCGCCGCCTCGCAAGTCGCCGACCGTGGCCTTTAGACCCGTTTCAAGGAGGCCGGCGCCGTCAATTCCTCGATGTCATTCGCCCACTTCATCCACACCGACGACGCCATCCTCCGCGACGCCGCGAGTGCCGGCGCCGCCATGATCTGGAACCCGCTCTCCAACGGCCGCCTCGGCTCCGGCCTCCCCCCAGATCGAGAACTGCCTCGCCGCCGGCCTCCGCCTCGGCATGGGCGTGGACGGACAGGCCAGTGCCGACATTTCCGACCCGTTTGAAAACATGCGTCTCGGCCTCTACGCGCTCCGCATCCGCCGTGAAAACTCAGGCGGCCTTTAACCCATCGACCTGCTCCGCCTCCACCCGCTGAAGACCGCCGAGGCGCTCGGCGTGCAGCGCTCCATCAGCAGTCTCGAAGTCGGCAAGTTCGCCGATTTCCTCGTCATCAACCCCCGGCGAACCCGGCACCGGTCCGGTCTGGGACGTGGCCGCGACGCTCGTGTTCGCGTGCAGCAGCCGCAACCTCGCCGCCGTCTACATCGGCGGCCGCAAAGTCGTCGCAAGCGGCCAAGTCCTCGGCCACGGCGCCACCGCGCTCGAAGCCGACGTCAACACCCGCGTCGCCGCCATCCGCGCCCGCCAAGCCTCCGCGCCAAAGCCACCAAGGCAGGTCGGGACCGCTGGGCCCGCCGACTCTTTCGTGTCCGGTAACTGCGGCGCGCCCAGCGGTCACACCCCGCCGCAGACACTACTTAAGACGAGTGCGGCTTGTCCCAAATTGGCTTCCCCGACTCCGGCGGCTTCGCTTTGACGCCCGACTTGACCGGACGCTGCGCGGCGCGCGCCGCCTTGGTTTGCTGCGCGGCTTTGGCCGCGACGTCATCGGGATCTTTCTTTGGTTGGGGGGTGATCATGCAAAGTTGGGCCGCATCCGTCCCCGTAGGTTCCGTCGCCCGTAAATTCAACCGCTCGCCAACCGCACTCAGTAGCCCGGCTATCCTGCCTTTCGCGTTTTCCATTCTTACCTTTTGCCGTCCGTCATTTCGCGTCCATCCGCTTCGTTCGCGCGCCCCATACCCGATTTCTTCCGTGTATTCCGTGTGTCTTGCTCGCTGAAGCCTTGGCGAAAGCGGGTCTGTGGGCCCTCCTCCCCTCCTGCGCCAAATCCGCATTCCTGCGGGGTCAACGCTCCGCCCTGTCCACGTTCACTCTCACCCTTAAACTCCCCTCACATCCCCAGCTTCTTCCGCGCCAGTGGCCGCACATACGCCGCCGGCGGATTATGCGCCGTCGCGAGGCCGTGGGCTTTGCGGTAAAACTCCAGAGCCTTCTCCTTCTGACCGAGTTTTTCGTAAGTCATCGCCAGCAGACACGGGAAAAACGGATCGTTCTGCGCGCCAGTGGCCGTCATCGCCTTCGTCAGCTCGGTCTCGGCGGTCTTCAGATCGCCCGTATAGAGCGCGACGTAGCCCACGAGGTAGGGAAAGAAACGCTCCTGCGCCTCCGCCATCTTCGGGTCGCCATCGAGAATTTTGCGCGCCACCGCGGTCTGCTTCTGCGCCTCGGCCTTGTCGCCACGACGCGCCGCGATCCGACCTAGCCCGTGCGCCAGACGGTAGTCCCAGAGACTCTGCGGATGCGTCTTCGGCTCCGGCTCTTTGTTTCCCCATTCCGTGCCTTTCCTATACCAATACTCCGCCGCATCGAGGTCGCCCGCGTCGATGCTCACGCGCGCCGCTTCGTTGG
>JANXLP010000058.1 GCA_025355125.1 Opitutaceae bacterium
GATCTTAGGCGCGGGCGTTGCCGATGGTGGCGGCGATTTTCAGGCGGTTGCGGACGATGCCGGCGTCGGCGAGGAGGGACGCGACTTTCTTGGCGTTGTAGCGGGAGATTTTTTCGGCGTCGAATTGGTCGAAGGCGCGGCGGTAGTTTTCCCGTTTGGCGAGGTTGGTGGACCAGCTCAGGCCGGCTTGGGCGCCTTCAAGGATGAGGAGTTCGAAGAGCGCGCGGTCGTCGTGGATCGGCACGCCCCATTCGGTGTCGTGGTAGGCGAGGTCGAGCGGATTGCGGGGCCAGGGGCACGGCTGGACGGGGCGAGCGGATTTCATGGGTGATGCGGAGGCGGGGGCGGGCCGCGAAGGGCGGCGACTTCGGCGCGGAGGGCGCGGACCTCGACGAGGATTTCGTCTTCCTCGGCTTTGACGTTGCCGAGAAAAACCGAGGCGACGATGCCGCTGAGGGTGCCGAAGAGGCCGACGCCGGAAAACATGAGCACGGCGGCGATGAGCCGGCCGGCGGTGGTGACGGGAAACCGGTCGCCGTAGCCGACCGTGGTGATGGTGGTGACGCTCCACCAAACGGCGTCCTCGGCGGTGCGGATGTTGCTCGGGGGAGCCTGTTCAAAAACCAAAATCGCGACGGAGGCGGAGGTGACGAGGAGGAAAGTGAGCACCACCACCGAGGCGACGCCGCCGCGCCTTTTGTTAACGAAGAGCAGGGCGACGAGGCGCTGAAGGGAGCGGACGCCGCGCAGCAGCCGGATGATGCGGAAAATGCTCACGGAGCGGCCCCAGCGCCCGAGCTCGAAGGCGGGGATGCTGGCGAGCAGGTCGATCCAGCCCCAGCGCATGAAGGCGCGCTTCGAGGGCGCGGCGCGGAAACGAACGACGAAATCAATGAGGAAGACGCCGCAGGCAAGCGTGTCCACGGCGCGCAGAATCCGGGTGATCGGCGGGGGCAGGGTGAAAAACGTTTCTGCGGCGAGTGCGGCGAGGACGAACAGCGAGAGGACCAGAATGATAAACTGGAACGGGCCGATTTTCTCGGGGGCGGCACCGGAAGGGGAGGAAGCGGCCATGGCGGGAGAGTGAGGATGGCGGCGGTGAGGATGGCAACGACGGGCGGGGGAGGGCGGGCGGCGAGAAAATTTGTCACGGCGCGACGAACACTTACCAAGGTTCGATGAATCGAACGGACCGACTCGTGGCGATGGTGATGCACCTGCAGGGGCGGCGCGTGGTGCGGGCGAGCGAGCTGGCGGAGCATTTCGAGGTGACGGAGCGCACGATCTACCGGGACATCGCGGCGTTGGGCGAGGCGGGGGTGCCGGTGGTGGGCGAGGCGGGCGTGGGCTACAGTCTGGTGAAGGGCTATCATCTGCCGCCGGTGATGTTCACGGCGGAGGAGGCGACGGCGATGTTCGTGGGCGGGGAGCTGGTGAAACAATTTGCGGATGCGTCGTTGAGCGCGCCGATGGCGTCGGCGTTACTGCGGATTCGCTCGGTGCTGCCGCGGGACCGGCAGGACGATCTGGACCGGCTGGCGCGGGCGACGGCGATCATGGGCTCGCCGCGGCTGCCCTCGGGCATCGACCAGCGGACGCTGTTGCCGATCCAGCAGGCGGTGGTGTCGCGGCGGGTGTTGCGGCTGACGTATCGGGCGCGGGCGCGCTCGGAAGATACGGTGCGCGAGGTGGAGCCCCTGGGGGTGATTTATTATGGCGGGGCCTGGTATCTGGTGGCGTGGTGCCGGCTGCGCGAGGCGTTCCGACATTTTAAGCTGGAACGGTTGCGCGGGCTGGAAGTGCGGCCGGAACAGTTTCGTGCGCGGCCGGAATTTTCGTTGAAGGAGCACCTGGAAAAAGAGATCGGGGCGGAGGACACAATTCCGGCGCGGGCGTGGTTTACGGGGGAGGCGATGGAACGGGTGCGGCGCGAGAGCTTCACGGGGCTAGTTGAGATGCGGCCGGAGCGGGGCGGGTATGAGGTGGATTTCATGACGCCGTGTATCGACTGGCTGGCGGGGTGGCTGCTGTCATTTGGGGCTGACGTGGAGGCGTTGGAGCCGGCTGCATTGCGCGCGAAGCTGCGGACTCTGGCGCTGGCGGTGGCGCGGCGGCACGAATTAGTGCCGGTGCACGCAAGCTCCTGACATAGTGCTGTCAGGAGGGTGTGATAATACTGTGAGGGCGCCGCTCAGGCCGCATTCCCCCTCTATGATTACCGTCACCGCTTTTGCCTTCACGGGCTATCCTGTCACCGATCTCGCCCATGCGCGCGTCTTCTACGAAGGGCTGTTGGGGTTCAAGCCGACCACAGTCGGCGAGCGCGGAGACATTCGGCGGAGGAGGGCGGCATGAGCGGCGCGACGTTTTTGGTGGAGTCGGCCCCGGTGGATCTGGCCGTCGAGTCGTCGGGGAAACGCGGGGCGCGCACGAGCGTGATCGCGCTGACGGTATCGCGCGAAGAGGCGTTTAGAACCCTCGCGGACATCGAGGCGCTGCCGCGTTGGGCGGTTGGATTTTGTGAGGTGGTTTATTTGGATCGAGGGAACTGGCGTGGGTTGACTGCGCTCGGCGAATTGTGGCTGGAGCTGGAGGTCGACGCGCACGAGGGCAGTGTCGCCCTACTCGCGGGGCGGCAGTTGGGCGATGCTAGGCGCGTGGAGTGGCGGGTGCTGCCCACTCCCGAGGGTGGGACGGGTCTGAGCGTCCGGGTCGAGGCGACGTCGGATGATCTGCAGAAACGACTGTTCGCCGCGATCGAGACGGAGCTGTGGGCACTCACCGAGCGCTGGGGCGGGGGCGTCGGATCGGGAGCGAAAGCGTGGGCCAGGTGAAGTTTCGGCGCGGGTGATTCCGCGCTCGCAGTAAAAATTCCGGGCGAAAAAGTGGCGCGATGCCGGTCGCTGAATTTTCCGATAAGCCCCCGCCTCAGGCGGCGGGCTGGCGGTTGGTCGTGCTGCTCGGGGCGCTGACGGCTTTTGCGCCGCTGGCGATCGACATGTATCTGCCGGCGTTTCCGGACATCGCGCGGGAACTCGGCGTGGAGTTGGGTGCGGTGGAATTTACGGTGTCGATTTTTTTGGCGGGCATGGCGGCGGGGCAGCTGATCTATGGGCCGCTGGCGGATCGTTACGGGCGGCGCGGGCCGTTGCTGGTGGGCTCGGTAATTTTTGCGGTGGCGGCGATGGGGTGTGCGGCGGCGCAAGGGATAGGGGCGTTGTTGGCGGGGCGTCTGTTGATGGCGCTGGGCGGAGCGGCGGGGCTCGTGGTCACGCGGGCGGTGGTGCGGGACCGGTTTCAAGCGGGCGAGGCGGCGCGGGTGTTTGCGCAACTGATGCTGGTGATGGGGGCGGCGCCGATTCTGGCCCCTTCGCTCGGTGGGTCGCTGCTGAGGATCACGGGATGGCGCGGGATTTTCTATGTGCTTGCGGCGTTTGGCGTCGCGTGTGTGGCGATGGTGCTATGGCTGCTGAAGGAATCATTGCCGCGGGAGCGGCGGACGCGCGGCGGATGGAGGGAGATGTTGCGCGTCTATCGCGAGGTGTTCGGGCACCGGGCGTTTGTGGGCTATGCGCTGGCGACGGGATGCGCGTCGGGGGTGTTGTTCAGTTACATCACGGGCGCGGCGGCGGTGTTTATGGGGACTTACCGGATGTCGCCGCAGCAGTTCGGTTTCGCGTTCAGCGCGAATGCGCTCGGGATCATCGGCGCATCGCAGCTCAATCACTATTTCCTGCGGACGCAGTCGCTGCGTAGCGTGCTGCGGCGGGCATATACGGTGCTCATCGTGTTCGCGGCAGCGCTGGTGGTCGCGAGCGCGACGGGTTGGGGAGGGCTGCCGGTGTTGTGGGTGCTGCTACTGGGAACGTTGATGGCGGTGGGGTCGATTTTGCCGAATGCGGCGGCGTTG
>JANXLP010000069.1 GCA_025355125.1 Opitutaceae bacterium
CTCGTCGCCCTCGTCGCCGTCATGCGCAAAATGCTCCACGTCCTCAACCGGCTCCTCGCCGACCCCCCACTTTGTCCTCGCCAGTTAACACCGCTGCTCCGCGTTAAAAATCCCGGCTCCCGATTCAATCTCTCTCCGTGCCTGCACAATTTTAATCACCCCTCCCACCGCTCTCAACCACCTCGGGATTGCATCCCTTCCCGATCGCGACACCGTGCATCCCTGTGACCACACTGGCTCAACAGATCGGTGAATCGACCCACTGCTCCCCGCTGCTGCGCAAAGCCCGTCGCCTCGGCCTGGCCGACTTGACTTTCGCCCTGTGCCTCGCGACCGCCCGCGGAGCCCATCACTACGCCTCCGTTTTCCCGCCTACGCCGGACGATCCCGGCCTGGCGATCTTCTCCGATGAAGAGCTGGTCGTGCTGCTCCTGCTGGGCGAACACCCCTTCGAACCCTTCGCGATTCGCTGCGCCGCCCCGCTGGTCTCGCTCTGCGACCTGCCTCGGCTCGCCCGCTTGGCGAAGCAGGAGCGCACGACCCGCCCCCTGGCGCACATTGCGCGCGCGGGCTGCGCTCACGACCCGGATCAAACCGGACGTTGGCGAACGTTGCTTCATTTGCTCGATCACCCGCCCGTCGTGTCCGCCGGTCGTCTCCCTCATTGGAGCCGCTTCGTCTCGCACACCGGCGTCACCCGGCACGGCCCGCCGCGCACCGACTGGCTCCACGCCCGACCATGAACAATCCCGAGCACATCTTGCGCACCCTCGACCGTCATTTGCGCGAACCCGTCGGCATCGTCCTCTTTGGTCGTGCCGCGCTCGCCCTCGGGTATCCTGCCCCGCCTCACGACTTCGGCGTGACGCAGGATGTCGATGCCATTTTACCCATGATGGAAATGGCCCGCATCGAGGCCGACCAACAGTTCTGGGATGCGCTCGACTCGACCAACCGTGAGCTTGAGCCCAGCGGACTCTACATGACGCATCTTTTCACCGACGCCCAAGTCATCCTCACCCCGGAATGGTTGGGTCGCACGACGCCCATCACAGGGTTGGCCCCGTTCCAGCGGCTCTCCCTCTTTCGTCCCCACACGCTGGATTTGATCCTGACCAAGATGATGCGCAACGACCCGCAGGATCTTCACGACATCGGTTTTCTGCTGGGGCGCGAATCGCTGTCGCTCGCTGTGATCAAGTCCGCGTTTTCTGCCGCGCGGATTCCGAAAATCCCTGAAATTCAAGCGACATTCGCCGCGATGCAGCCCGCCGTCGTGGCGCTCGCGGCCGATGTGCTAAGAATACCACCGGAAGCCTCCGTTTAAAGTCCGGCCGGAAAAGACAGGTGCAAAAACGGCTCAGAAGACCCGGTTGAGTCCCCCCTCCCTTCAGGGTGATTCAAGCTCGGCCGGCGATCTGGCCGGGTTTTCATGATTTGCCCTCCGCGCGCTTAGCATCCTCCGCGTTTCAAGTTCCAAATCCGGCATCGACCTCCGCTGGTCCGGCACCGTTGGCCCCACACCCTTCACCGGATGCACCGCCAAACGCGCTGCACGCCACAAATATTCCCCAAGCCACGGATCGGCGCTAGCCGCCCTGGCGCCCACACCCTCTCTCGGCTGCGGGCTTTTCCTGGTTTCGACCAGCTTACCGGCTGGATTGGTTCTCTCGCAATTGCATCGCCGCGAGCGTTTGCGACCCGTCCCGCAGCCCCCGGCCGAATCGTCACCCACTCGTCGCGCCCGCGCCCCGCGTCCGTCACACAGACCGCGTAACTTCTCGCGATGCGTCTGCTTCCGCTCGTCCTTCTCTTCGCCGCCCTCGCCACGCCGCTCGTTCCGTCCCTCGCCGCCCACGCCCGCCACGCCCCGCCCACCGCCGCCGAAATCGCGTGGGCCCGCGCGACTGCGAAATGGGACCTGCTCCGCCGCGACGCCCGCGCCATGCTCCCGCCTCGTCCCCCGGCACCACTCGGCGTCACCGACATAGATTTCTCCGATTTTTTCAACCCCGTCGTCGGTGATCGCGGCATGGAGCTCACCGCCAAACTCCGTGCCCTCGACGGCCAGAAAATCCGCCTCGTCGGCTTCATGGTGCGCCAGACCCTGCCCACCCCCGGCGTCCTCCTCCTCGCGCCCCAGCCCATCCTCGTGGATGAGATCGAATACGGCGCCTGCGACGATCTCCCGCCCCAAGTCGTGCGCGTCTTCGTCCCCCTACCCGCCGGCACTCCCGTCCCACTCAGCCCCGGCCCCCTGCTGCTCACCGGTAAACTCGAAATCGGCCAGCAGCCCGAGCCCGATGGTCGCAACTCCTTCATCCGGCTCTGCCTCGACGCCGATACCCTCACACCCCTCGTTGCCGCGCGCCCACTCGCGAGCGCCAGCCCCTCCATCCCGCAGATTTCCTCCCAGCCATGAAATTAAATAAATCACTCCTCACGCTCGCCGCGCTCAGCGGCGTGCTCGCCTCCAACGCCTTCGCGGCCCCCAAGGTTTCGCGCCTTACGCCCCCCAGCGCGCTCTTCACTTTTGGCGACGCCAAGCCACCCATTATCGCCCGCTTCCTGCCCGGACAGCGCTTTGATCTCCAGGCCACTATCTCCCCCGATGCCGGTGCCATCATCGTCGGCGTCCGCTTCATCGTGGACAACGTCCCGCTCAACGGCGCCGTCAACCTCACTCCCGCCACCGTCGCCGGCCTCCCGACCGACACCACCGTCGCCACCCAGCGCGCTTACAGCAACGCCACCCCCGGACTCCACACGTTCGCAGTCACCACCACCGACAACAAGGGCCAGTCCACCGTGGTCGAGGGCAACTTCGAGATCGTCGCCCTCGGCACCGCCTCCGGTGCCAAAGTCAAAAATATCATCTTCATGCTCGGCGATGGCATGGGCATCGCCCACCGCACCGCCGCCCGCCTCGTCCTCAACGGCGTCAGTCAGGGCAAAGCCCTCGCGCCGCTCGCCATGGACACCTTTCCCATCACCGGCCTCGTGCAGACCAGCTCGCTCAACTCCATCATCACCGACTCCGCTCCCGGCGCCTCCTGCTACTCCACCGGCAACAAAAATAACAACAACCAGGAAGGTGTTTTCCCCGACGACACCACCGACGCCTTTGACAATCCCCGCATGGAATACCTCGGCGAATACCTCGCTCGCACGCAGGGCAAATCCCTCGGCATCGTGACCACCGCCGATGTGTTCGACGCCACCCCCGCCGCCTGGGCCGTCCACACCGCCAACCGCGGCGCCGGCACCGGCATCGCCGACCAGTATCTCGACGAGGCCACCAAAGCCGCCAACCTCACCGTCCTCCTCGGCGGCGGTCGCAAGTGGTTCCTTCCCTCCACCACCGCCGGTTCCGCCCGCGCCAACTCCAGCGATTACATCCTTCCCGCCGAACTCGCCACCGGTTGGAACGCCGCCCCCGGCAAGCTCGACGCCACCCGCGATCTCATCAGCGAGTTCCAGACCGCCGGCTTCACCTACGCGGCCAACTACACCCAGCTCAAAGCCGGCGCCCCCGCCGCCACCAAACTCATCGGCCTATTCGCCCTCTCCAACATGAACGTCGCCCTCGACAAGATCGACGGCCGCCGCGGTTCCGGCCGTG
This sequence comes from Opitutaceae bacterium, assembly GCA_025355125.1. Classification (GTDB taxonomy): domain Bacteria; phylum Verrucomicrobiota; class Verrucomicrobiia; order Opitutales; family Opitutaceae; genus Tous-C4FEB. Next base: position 3,623 of record JANXLP010000069.1, read on the forward strand.
TCGTCGCCGACTATGGTTTCCCCGATCAGCCCATGCTCGACGAGATGACCGATGCCGCCCTCGCTGTCCTCGCAAAGAACCCGGCCGGCTTTGTCCTCATGGTGGAAGG
>JANXLP010000138.1 GCA_025355125.1 Opitutaceae bacterium
CGAGGAATTGATGGTGCCGAGTCTGCCGGGTTGGACGGGGCGAGCGACGGCGCGGCAGCTCCAAATGATTACTGAATTCGTGGAGCCGCTGCAGACGAATGCAGTGGTGGGATGCGAACGGATTTATATTTCGCGAGCGCAGGCCCGACGCCGGCGCGTGACGAACGACGCGGCGGTGGTCGCGATGCTGGCGAGTTACGGTTTTGTAGAGGTGGAGTTGGAGGAACTGAACTGGCAGGAGCAGATAAATGCGTTTCGCCACGCGAAGATTGTTGTCGCGCCGCACGGAGCGGGGTTGGCGAATCTTGTGTTTAGCCAGCCCGGAACGCGGGTGATCGAGTTTTTTAGCCGCACTTATTTGAACGGCTGTTTTTGGCAGATCGCGGCGCTGCGGGGGCTTGCTTATCAACCACTGGTTCCACTTGGAGATGAGCCGCTGGCGCAGAATCCTAAGCACAACCGAATCGATATTTCGGTAGATGTAGCGCAACTGCGCGCGGCGCTGGTTCAGCTATAGGCCGAGGTAAAGACGTTGCGGCGGCTTCGCGTATTTGCTCCGGATTAGTGCTATGGTTTTTACCCCACGTTTCGTTTGGTTTGTAGCGGCGATATTTTGTCTACTGTTTGGGACGACTCATGCCGCAGAGCAACCTGCGCCCAGGGTGGAGGCGACGATTGATGAATTGATTGCGCGGGGTGATGCGCAGGGCGTGCTGAGGGTCATTACGAGTGATCCGGCGACTATTCGCGGAGCCGGAGGCAAAACTCTCGCCCCTTTGCATCAGGCGATCCTGCGCAAGAAAACAACGATTGTGCTGCTCTTGCTCGATCATGGAGCGGACATCAATGCGCCCGATGCGGCCGGTCGCACTCCGTTGCACCTCGCCGTCGAGCGTAACGATGCGGCCGTGCTGGCGGCCTTACTTGGGCGGAAAGCCGATCCGGTGCGGCGTGACCGCGTGGGCTGGACGCCGTTGCATCACGCTGCCGCCAAAAACCGACTGGACCTGGCGCGTCTGCTTCTCGATCACGGCGCGCCGCCGAATGCACTCAGTGAACTCGGGGGCACGGCGCTGCACGAGGCGGCGGCGGGTGGCGGCGTGGAGATGGTTCGTCTGTTGCTCGAGCGCGGGGTCGATGCGAAGATTCGATCCAAGCCCGGCGTCACGGCGCTCGATTTGGCGCGGGAGTATAAGAACGCGGAGGTGATCGCGATTTTGGAAGCGGTGCGCTGAAAAGGCTGCCGTCGTCGGACAGTTAGTCGGCGGTTGCAGCGACGTGCAGGGGGACGTGAAACGTTTCACCGGTGCGCACCGCGAGCAGGCGGGTGGGTTCATGAGCGTAGGCGGCACGGATGCGGGCGGCGGGTTCTTCCATCGGCTCGGAGCTGAGCTTGAAGGTTTCGTGGTGGATCGGCACGAAGGCGAGGGCACCCGCTTGGCGTGCCATCGCTGCGGCTTCCTCGGGACTGCAATGAGCGCGAATCCAAGGGTTGTAGGCGCCGATGGGCATCAGCATGAGGTCGAGCGGGCGGCGTGGGTCGTTGAGGCGCGCAAATGCCTCGGTGTAGGCGGTGTCACCGGCGAAGCAGATGGCGTGGCCTGCGCGTTCCAAGAGGTAGCCGTTGTAGCCGCGGTGATCGTCGCGCATCATGCGTGCGCCCCAGTGGGCGACTTCGAGACCGGTGACGCGCAGGGGACCGTTGCGAGTTTCGATAGTGGTGGTCTGGCCCCAGTCGAGTTCGTGCACGTTTTTGAAACCGTGGCAGCGCAAGAGATCGCTCGTGGCACGGGCGGTGACGACGGACGTATCGCGGGGAAATTTGCGCAGGCTCCACACATCAAAGTGATCAAAATGGGCGTGGCTCAGCACGATCACGTCGGGCGCCGGAAGGTCACGTGGAGCGAGGGCAGGAGTAAAATAGCGCTTCGGTCCGAGGATGAATGGGGGGATGCCGGGGCCGACGCGTTGGGAAAAAACAGGGTCGGTGAGGATACGCACGCCTAGGAAATTCATGAAGACCGTCGAGTGGCCGAGGCAACTGCCGGTGATGGCCTCGTCGCGCCACTGCGAAGGGTTCGGACGCGCCGCCGGTGGCGGTGGCGTGCCACGGCCATCGAAGATCATTTTACGGATAAAATTGATTCGGCTCATGCGGTGGGGCTTTCGGATGGGTGGGGAGAAAGCAGTGAGTGAGCTTTTACTCCGGAGTCTAGGCGAGCGGACGTTTCCTTGGCTGCCGCCACAAGGCACAAAAAAGGGAGTCGCGTTAAAGCGACTCCCGAAAAGTGAGGAAATTGTCCCTCGCCTCAGTTCGTAATGTCGAAGGTCGTGCTCTCGCCGCGGATGGGCAGGTAAACCTTATACCACGCCTTCTGGGCGTCGCTGTCGGTGTAGGCCTTGAGGGCGGCCTCGTCGGCGAACTCCATGACGAAGGCGTTAGCCTTGCCACCTTGGACCTTGATGGACTTCACCCAGACGCGGGTGATGCCTTTGTAGGCGGCAGGCAGGGCCTTGACGCCTTCGAGCGCGGCTTGGATCTGCGCGGGTTTTGCGTCGGCTTTCCAACTGACGGTTACGACGTGGATGACGGACTTGGGTGCGGTATCAGCAGCGGATGCCTTGGCGGCGCCGAAGGTGAGGAGGCTTGCGGTGACGAGGGCGAGGAGGAGCTTTTTCATGATGAGTTTGGTTAACGATATGTTGGCTTTGGGAAAGACACGGCCGAAAAATATTCGACCGCGAATCACGGGGCGATTGGCCCGGGCGGAGTGGACGGTGTCAACGCGGCACTCGCCGGATTGGAACCTCCACTGGATTTTCCAACAGGAATGTGTGCGGCCTGACGCATGAGTTCCTTTTTGGAGATGTGCAGACGGTGCGCGAGTTTGTTTATGCGCACGATGTCGGTGTGGCTGACCGTGGTGATGCGCTCGGTGCCGTCGCGATCCACCCAGGCAATATGGTGAGGCTTCTGGCGTGAAATTTTCACGAGGTCGCGCAGGAAAAGTTGATCGTCGTCGGGTAGATCCATGCCGCGAGTGGGTCCGGGCGGGTGCGCTGGGTCAAGGCGGACAATGATCGGGCTCGGCTCGTTGACAGAGTGGGAGGAGCACCCAGCTTTGGGTCCTATGCATCGCCTTTACCTCCTCGCCACGTTGCTGTTGCTTTCATTCATAACCGCTCACGCGCAATCGCTCTACGAGATCGCCGTCAAAGATATCGACGGCAAAGTCGGCACGCTGGCGCCCTACCGGGGTCGGGTGTTGCTGATCGTCAACGTAGCTTCGGCCTGCGGATACACCTCGCAATACCAAGGGCTTCAAGCCGTCTATGAGAAATATGAAGAACGGGGCCTCTCCGTCCTAGCAGGCTGTCGGGCTTAAAGATTTTGGAATCCGGCGTCGGGTGAAAAATTGACGGCAAGAACAGGAGATTGGAGAAGGTTTTTTCGAGCGGAAGGGTGAAAGACGAGTGTTGGGCGGTAGCGCTGGGCGGTTTCAG
>JANXLP010000139.1 GCA_025355125.1 Opitutaceae bacterium
CTGAAACCGCCCAGCGCTACCGCCCAACACTCGTCTTTCACCCTTCCGCTCGAAAAAACCTTCTCCAATCTCCTGTTCTTGCCGTCAATTTTTCACCCGACGCCGGATTCCAAAATCTTTAAGCCCGACAGCCTGCTAGACGGAAGAGGGGATTGAGTCGGGAGCGCGACGGCGTTGGGTTGAGCGCATGAGCAACGAATGGGCGCGAAGTTTTCTGCGGACGGCAGTCCGTGGGTTGGCGGCGGTTGCGCTGATCGTGATCGCGCACTCGGTCGCGCTGGCGGCTGCGGCTGCCGAGAGCGGAGTGGGTGTGCGGGGTCTGCCGGCGGATCTTGCGCCGTATTTTTCGGTGCCGAAGGAGTGGGCGCAGGTGGATGATGGGAGGAAGTCGCCGCTGCTGCGGGCAGATGGCAGCACGGTGAAGAGCGCGGCGGAGTGGGCGGTGCGGCGGGCGGAGATTCGGCGCGAGTGGTTTGCGCTGATGGGGCCTTGGCCGGAGTTGATCGCGGTGCCGCGACTGGAAGTGCTGGGTGAGACGCGGCGCGAGAATTTCATCGAGCAGCGCATCCGCATCGAGGTGGCGCGTGGGATGATGCTCGACGGGTATTTGCTCGTGCCGGACGGCGCGGGGAAATTGGCGGCGGTGCTGGTGCCGTATTACGAGCCGGAGTCGAGCGTGGGGCGCGGGAAGCCGCAGCGGGATCTCGGGCTACAGCTCGCGCGGCGCGGGATGGTGGCGCTGTGTATCGGCTCGCCGGGCGGCGATGCGTTCAAGCCGGATGTGGCGGGCGCGGCGTGTCAGCCGCTGGCGTTTCTGGCGTATATCGCGAGCAACGCCTGCACGGCGTTGACGCAGCATCCGCGGGTGGATGCGGCGCGGATCGGTGTCGTGGGGCATTCCTACGGCGGGAAGTGGGCGATGTTTGCGGCGTGTTTCGACGAGCGGTTCGCGGCGGCGGCGTGGTCGGACCCCGGGATCGTTTTCGACGAGACGCGGGTGAGTATCAATTATCAGGAGCCGTGGTATCTCGGACTCGATGCGCGCACGACGCGGGCGCGGGGACTGGTGACGGCGGAGAATCCGCGCACGGGAGCGTATCGCCGGCTGGTCGCGCGTGGGCACGACCTGCACGAACTGCACGCGTTGATGGCGCCGCGGGCGTTTTTGGTTTCGGGCGGAGCGGAGGATCCGCCGAAACGTTGGGCGACGTTGCGGCATGCGATTGAGGTGAACCGATTGCTCGGCGCCGAGGGACGCGTGGGGATGACGAACCGCCCGGCGCACGATCCGACGGAGGCGAACAACGCAGTCATCGTGCGGTTCTTTGAGCATTTTTTGCGGGTGGGCGGGGCTATGGGACAGGATTGAGTTTGGAGCCACGGTGGATTGTCCTCGGCGGATGAACGTAAATTCCTGTCGGGTCGGGCTGCTGCTGATTGCGCTAGTTTTGGGGATTCAGGCGGGCGAGCCGAGGAACCTCTCGGTGCTCAAGGCGGAGATCGTGGCCTATGTGGATTCGGGGGAGTATGAAGCGGGCGTGAAGGCGGCGGTGGCGCCGGCGTTGGAGTTTTTGGCGGAGCGGGTGGCACGGAAGGCGGCGGGCGAGCGACTCGCGGTGGTGCTCGATATCGACGAGACTGCGCTGTCGAACCTGCCGCACATGCGCGCGTTTGATTTCGGCTACGTGCCACCGGAGTGGGATGCGTGGGTGGCCAAGGGTGAGGCGCCGACGATCGCGCCGGTGCTGGCGTTTTTTCAAGCCGCGCGACGCGCGGGCGTGGAGGTGATTTTCATCACGGGCCGCAAGGAGAGCGACCGGCCGGGCACGGAGAAAAATCTACGCGCGGCGGGTTTTGGCGACTACGCGGCGCTGCTGCTGAAGCCGAACGGGGCCAGGATCACGACGGAGAAATTCAAGACCGAGACGCGGCGCAAACTCCAGGCCGAGGGCCGCGTGATCATCGCCAACGTCGGCGACCAAGAGAGCGATCTCGCGGGCGGTTTCTCCGAGCGGACGTTTAAGGTGCCGGGGCCGTTTTATCAGACGCAGTGAGTGGCTTGATCGGTTTCTAGGATTAAAAAACCAGCGCCGTGGTTAAATCGTTTGCTCGCTCTATTTCGCCACCCATAACCGAGCCTACTCCGCCCGAATGACCGCCGATCCCGTCGCCAAATTCATCGCCCGCTGGTCCGACACCGAGCGAGCCGAGCGCGCCAACAAGGATCTCTTCCTCACCGAACTCTGCGACCTTCTCGCCCTCCCGCACCCCGATCCCGCCGGCCCCGACAGCACGGAAAACGCCTACGTTTTCGAGCGCGCCGTCCCGCTGCATCACCCCGACGGCCGCGCCACCACGGGCAAGATCGACCTCTACCGCCGCGGCTGCTTCGTCCTCGAAGCCAAACAAACCGCCGCCGACGCCCGCCCCGAAAATCACGCTCCTGCCGAGAACGAACTCGGCCTCGATCTCGTTCCCTCCGGGTCTGCCCGCGCTCCACGCGCCGATCTCTACGGCCGCGCTATGCTCGAAGCCCGCACGCAGGCCGAGCGCTACGCCCGCAATCTCCCGGCCACCGAGCCACCGCCGCCTTTTGTCGTCATCGTCGATGTCGGTCACTCCTTCGAGCTCTTCGCCGATTTCACGCAGAAGGGAAAAGCCTTCCTGCCGTTCCCCAACGCCCGCTCGCATCGCATTGTTCTCGCCGATCTCCGCGAAGAAAAAGTCCGCGACCGCCTCCGTGCCCTTTGGCTCGATCCCGTCTCGCTCGACCCTGCCAAGCACTCCGCCGCCGTCACCCGCGAGGCCGCCCGGCATCTCGCCGAACTCGCCAAGTCCTTCGAGCAAGACCGCCATGATCCCCGCGCGGTTGCAGCCTTCCTCACCCGCTGTCTCTTTTGCATGTTTGCGGAGGACATCGGCCTTATCCCGCGCGACAGCTTTCGCCACCTCCTTGAAGGCCTCCAACGCGACCGTGCTCCCGCCACCGGCGTCGCCGCCACGCTGGAGCAGCTTTTCCGCGAACTCGACCGCGGCACCCCGTTCTCGACCGTTCTGCGCGTCAAACTCCTTCATTTCAACGGCGGCCTTTTTGCCGATTCCACGGCTCTCCCGGTCAACGGCGCCCAACTCGGCCT